>NZ_JBBATF010000074.1:0-14465 GCF_040398885.1 Mycobacterium sp.
TCATCCCCGGCATCACCGCGGTCCAGGCGCTGACCGCCCGGCACCGCATCCCGCTAAACGACGTGGGCGAGCCGGTGCTGATCACCACCGGACGCCGGCTCCGGGAGAACGGGCTCACCGGGTCGGCCGTGGTGATGCTCGACGGGGACTGCGCATTCCTGGGTTGTCCGCCGCAGACCCGGATCTGGTGGGGCGCCTATCTGGGCACCGCCGACGAAATCCTGGTGGCCGGAACCGTCGGCGCGGTGGGGCGGCGCATCGCCGCGGTGCGCGCCGACGCACGCGCCCGTCACGGCTGGATCATGGACACCTATCTGCTGCGCGCGTGACATCATGGGAGCATGAGTTTCCTGGTGCGCGTGGCGTTCACCGGCCTTGCGCTGTGGTTGGTCACCCTGATCGTGCCGGGCATGAGTTTCGTCGGCGGTGAGACCACCGCGCAGCGCGTCGGCATCATTCTCTTCGTCGCGTTGGTCTTCGGGTTCGTCAACGCCATCGTCAAGCCTCTGGTCGCGCTTCTCTCACTGCCGCTGTACGTGCTGACGCTGGGCCTGTTCCACGTCGTGGTCAACGCGCTGATGCTGTGGATCACCGCCTGGATCACCGACCACACCACGCACTGGGGTCTGCACATCGACAAGTTCTGGTGGACCGCGATCTGGGCGGCCGTCCTGTTGTCCATCGTGGGCTGGGTGCTCTCCGGCCCGATGCGCAGCACCGAGCGCGCCATCGGCTGAGTGCCCGAACTCCCCGAAGTCGAAGCGCTCGCCGACCATCTGCGCCGGCATGCCGTCGGCAAGTCCGTCATCCGGGTCGACGTCGCGTCGCTGTCGGCGCTGAAGACCTTCGACCCGCCGACCACCGCCCTGCACGGCCGCACCGTCACCGCGGCTCATCGCTGGGGAAAGTACCTGGGTGTGGAGGCCGGTGATCTGCACCTGATCACCCATCTGTCCCGGGCCGGGTGGCTGCGCTGGTCGGACCGACTCAGCCCGGCCCCGCTGCGGCCCGGCAAGGGTCCGATCGCGGTGCGCGTGCATCTCGACGGCGGAGAGGGTTTCGACCTCACCGAGGCAGGCACCCAGAAGCGCCTGGCGGTGTGGCTGGTCGCCGACCCCGCGGCGGTGCCCGGCATCGCGACGCTGGGACCCGACGCGCTGAGTCTCAGCGCCGGACGACTCGGTGATCTGTTGGCGCCCAACGGCGGTCGGATCAAGACCGTCCTGTCCGATCAGAAGGTCATCGCCGGGATCGGCAACGCCTACAGCGATGAGATCCTGCACGCCGCGCGGCTCTCACCGTTCGCGACGGCGTCGAAACTAACCGCGGCGCAGGTGGAGGCCCTGCACGCCGCCATGGCGTCGGTGCTCAGCGACGCCGTCGAACGCTCGGTCGGCCAGCAGGCCGCAAAATTGAAGGGGCAGAAGCGCTCCGGTCTTCAGGTACATGCCCGCACCGGCCTGCCCTGCCCGGTGTGCGGTGACGCGGTGCGGGAAGTGTCCCTCGCGGACAAGTCGTTTCAGTACTGTCCTGGATGTCAGACCGGCGGCAAGGTGCTCGCCGACCGGCGGATGTCGAGGCTGCTCAAATGAACCCGCGACTCAATCACCCCCGCGAGCAGACGTAAAAGTCTCCGACACGCCGCGATGCCGGGGACGTTTACGTCTGCTCGCGGGAGAGGGCGGGGGGTTACGGGGTGCGGCCGCGCTCCTGCCGGTAGCGGCGGACCAGCGCGTCGGTCGAACTGTCGGACTGGGTGGCCGGCGAGGCCGCCTCGGTGATCACCGGCAGCAATGCCTTGGCCTGGGTCTTGCCCAGTTCCACCCCCCACTGGTCGAAGGAGTCCACCCCCCAGATCACCCCCTCGACGAACACCTGGTGCTCGTAGAGCGCGATCAACTGACCCAGCACCGACGGGGTCAGCCGGGTGGCCAGGATCGACGTCGTCGGCTTGTTGCCCGGCATCACCTTGTGCGGCACCACCTCGGCCGGTGTTCCCTCGGCTGCGATCTCCTCGGCGGTCTTGCCGAACGCCAGCACCTGCGTCTGGGCGAAGAAGTTGCTCATCAGCAGGTCGTGCATGCTGCCCGTCCCGTCGGCGGTGGGCAGGTCGTCGGTCGGTTGGGAGAAGGCGATGAAGTCGGCCGGCACCAGTCGGGTGCCCTGGTGCAACAGTTGGTAGAAGGCGTGCTGGCCGTTGGTTCCGGGCTCGCCCCAGAAGATCTCCCCGGTGGCGACGGAAACCGGCGTTCCGTCGGCGCGCACCGACTTGCCGTTGGACTCCATGGTCAGCTGCTGCAGATAGGCGGCGAAACGCGCGAGGTCGTTCGAATACGGCAGCACCGCCCGGGTTTCGGCGCCGAAGAAGTCGGAGTACCACAGCCCGATCAGGCCCAGCAGCGCGGGTGCGTTGGACTCCAGTGGCGCGGTGGCGAAATGGCGGTCGACGAGGTGGAAGCCGGACAGGAAGTCGGCGAAGGCCGCCCGGCCGATCACCGCCATCAGCGCCAGCCCGATCGCCGAGTCCACCGAGTAACGGCCGCCCACCCAGTCCCAGAACCCGAACATGTTCGCCGCGTCGATGCCGAACTCCTCGACCAGTTTCCTGTTCGTCGAAACCGCCACGAAGTGCTTGGACACCGCGTCGTCGCCGAGGGCGTCGACCAGCCAGCGTCGCGCCGCGGTGGCGTTGGTCAGCGTCTCCAGGGTGGTGAACGTCTTGGAGGCGACGACGAAAAGCGTTGTGGCAGGGTCGAGTCCGTCCAGTTTGGCCACCAGGTCGGCCGGGTCGACGTTGGAGACGAAGCGCGCCGATATCCCGGCGTCGGCGTAGTGGCGCAGCGCCTGATAGGCCATCGCCGGGCCGAGGTCCGAGCCGCCGATGCCGATGTTGACGACGGTCTCGATCCGCTTGCCGGTGGCCCCGGTCCAGTCGCCCGAGCGCAGCCGGTCGGTGAAGTCGCCCATCGCGTCGAGCACCGCGTGCACGTCGGCAACGACGTCCTGACCGTCGACGCTCAGTGTGGCTTCCCGCGGAAGCCGCAGCGCGGTGTGCAGCACCGCCCGGTCCTCGGAGGTGTTGATGTGCTCACCGGCGTACATGGCGTCGCGGCGTTGCTCAAGTCCCGCCGTGCGGGCAAGATCGACCAACAGCGCCAGGGTCTGGCGGTCGACCCGGTGCTTGGAGTAGTCGATGTAGAGGTCGCCGACATTCAGCGTCAACTCCCGGCCCCGGTCGGGATCCTCGGCGAATAACTCCCGCAGATGCTTGTCGGCGATCTGCTGGTAACGGCGGCCCAGCGCGGTCCAGGCGGCGCTGGCAGTGATATCCCCGGTGTCGGCGCTCATTGTCCAGACCCTATGCGCCACCGGCCTTCCATGGGGTAGATCATTGAGCTATGGCTAACCCAGATGTCTCGCGGTTGTTGGCGTCGGTTCCCACCGGCCTGTGGGTCGGCGGGGAGGAGCGTGCGGCGAAGTCCACCTTCGAGGTGCTAAATCCGGCCACCGACGAGGTGCTCGCCACGCTGGCCAGCGCCGACGCCGCCGACGCGGTCGCCGCCCTGGACGCCGCCTGCGCGGTCCAGCACGAGTGGGCCGCCACCCCGGCCCGGGAGCGCGGTGAGATCCTGCGGTCGGTGTTCGAGATGATCATCGAGCGCGCCGACGACTTCGCGACGCTGATGACCCTGGAAATGGGCAAGGTCCTCGCCGAAAGCATGGGCGAGGTCAAATACGGCGCCGAATTCTTCCGCTGGTTCGCCGAGGAGGCCGTTCGCATCCACGGCCGGTACACCCCCAGCCCGGCCGGGACCGGCCGGATCGTCGTCACCAAACAACCCGTCGGCCCCTGCTACGCGATCACACCGTGGAACTTCCCGCTGGCGATGGGGACCCGCAAGATCGGCCCGGCGCTGGCGGCCGGGTGCACCATGATCGTCAAGCCGGCGCAGGAGACGCCGCTGACGATGATGCTGCTGGCCAAGCTCATCGACGATGCCGGACTGCCCAAGGGTGTGCTGTCGGTGCTGCCCAGCAATCAGCCGCGGGAGGTGACCACCGCCCTGATTGAGGATGGCCGATTGCGCAAGATGAGCTTCACCGGTTCCACCGGGGTGGGTAAGGCACTGCTCAAACAGTCCGCCGATGCGCTGCTGCGCACCTCGATGGAACTCGGCGGCAACGCCCCCTTCGTGGTGTTCGACGACGCCGATGTCGACGCCGCGGTCGAGGGCGCGATGCTGGCCAAGATGCGCAACGGCGGCGAGGCCTGCACGGCGGCCAACCGGCTCTACGTCGCCAATCCTCTGCTGGAGGACTTCACCGACAAGTTCGTCAAGAAGATGGGCGAGATGAGCATCGGCAACGGGCTGGATCCTTCGACCAAACTGGGTCCGCTGGTCAATCCCAAGCAGGTCGCCTCGGTGCAGGAACTGGTCAACGACGCGGTGGAAAAAGGCGCCAAGGTGGCAGTCGGCGGTCAGGCCCCCGGCGGCCCCGGCAACTTCTACCCGGCCACCGTTCTCACCGAGGTTCCCCCGAACGCGCGCATCCTCAAAGAGGAGGTGTTCGGACCCGTCGCGCCGATCGTCGGCTTCGATACCGAGGAGCAGGGCATCGCGGCTGCCAATGACACCGAGTACGGACTGGCGTCCTATATCTATACGCAGTCGCTGGATCGGGCCCTGCGGGTGGCCGAGTCCATCGCCTCGGGCATGGTCGGCGTCAACCGCGGGGTGATCTCCGACCCCGCCGCACCGTTCGGTGGGGTCAAGGAGTCCGGGTTCGGCCGGGAGGGCGGCTTCGAAGGCATCGATGAGTATCTCGACGTGAAGTACATCGCTCTGACCAAATAGCCCCCCGGGGCAGAGGCCCGGTATCGGAAAAACCGGGGCGTTGCCTTCGCGACACCTTGGGCGTAACGTCGGTTTCAGGACAGCTTCCCCCAGCCCCCGGCAAGCTTGAGGTATTTAGTGCTGATGTGGGGATATGCATTGGGCGACAACGGTTCTCCGATGAATTGTGTTGCTGTGATTCGAGTCCGCCTGCACGCTCCTGATGTGCAGACCCAGCAACCAGCCATCCCGTTCGTCAGTGGGTCGGGACATGGGTGAGGGCGGCGCGGCGGATGCCAGGGCCCGGTTCCTGGCTTTCGTCGACGCGGTTGCCGACCAAGCCGAGGGCGCCGAGCAGTTGTGTTCCGCATGCGTGCAGACGCTGCCGGTACAGCGGTCCGGAATCGTGATTCACGTCAACGGCGTCGGTCTGGAGGTGCTCTCGGCCAGCGACACAGTCGCCGAACGGGTCGAGTGGACACAAGTCACCCTGGGCGAAGGGCCCGCTGTCGACGCGATCGCCCAAGGCGTGCCCGTCCTATTGCCCGACCTCACCGCGGCCCATGGATCCTGGCCGGCATTCCTCGCCGAGATCGCGAAGTACGACATCGGCGCGATCTACGCCCTTCCGTTGCGCATCGGGGCCATCAAAGTGGGGTCCTTGGACCTCTTCTGCGATACCGGATCAGCTCTGAGTAAGTCCGGCCTGGCCGATGCGATAACGGTCTCCGAACTGGTCACCGCTGTGCTAATCAATGTCGATGGGAATGGCCGGATTCCGGGGTCATTGTCGTCCTGGCTGAATCAGCCGCTGAGCACCCGTGAGGTCCACCAGGCCACCGGGATGGTGATGGCGCAACTGGGAACCGACGCCCGATCGGCATACGTACGCCTTCAGGCATACGCATTCGGCAATCACCGACTGCTCCAGGATGTGGCAAGCGACGTCGTCAATCATCGCCTTCGTTTCGATCCCCAATCGCACGGCGATCCCGGACCCGGCAGGAAGGCGCCACCGTGTTAATCGGCACCACTCAACAAGGAGATTAAGCGGTGGAAGACTACGGACTATTAGCCGATACCTTCAAACGGTTGGGCGCCAGCCTGGTGGAGGACTATGACCCGGTCGAGCTGTCACAGCAACTCGTCGACAGTTGCGTGGCATTGCTGCCGATCGCCGCGGTCGGTCTGTTGATCTGTGACAGCCACGGCGACCTGCATGTGCTCGCATCGAGCAGCGAGGAAGCGCGATTGCTTGAAACACTTCAGCTTGCGGCCGATCTGGGCCCATGCCTGCTGGCTTTCCGAAGCGGCGAGCAAGTCATGGTCGACGATCTCCGGACCGACCCGCAACGCTGGCCGGAATTCGCCGAACGGGCAGCGGAATACAACTTTCGTTCGGTGTGCGCGTTGCCGCTGCGTCTACGTGATGAGCATGTCGGTGCCCTGAACCTGTTCCGGGCAGAGGTTGGTGCCCTCCTGCCGGCGGATGTAGCAGTCGGCCAAGCTCTTGCCGACATCGCCACGATCGGCCTCCTGCACCAACGAGTCATGAACCGTTCGCAATTGATCACCCAGCAACTGCAGACCGCCCTCAACACCCGCGTCATCATTGAGCAGGCCAAGGGGATACTAGCTGAGCGAGCCGGTGTGGATATGGAGCGCGCATTCAACTTACTGAGGTCCCACGCGCGCAGGACCCGTCAGAAGCTCGCCGACGTCGCCAACGCGATCGTCTGCAACACCGTAGATACCGAGTCGATCATCAACCCGAACCTACCGACTTAGCCAAACCCCGGGTCCGAGCCGGCGCTGCCTGATGGCCGGCCTCAGTGCCCGAGCCGGCGCTGCCTGATGGCCGGCCTCAGTGCCCGAGCCGGCCGCGGCCCATGCGCAGCAGCAGCATCGCCAGGTCTTTGCCGTCCTGCCCGAGTTCGCCGTACCGCTCGATGACCTTCATCTCCCGGCTGTGCACCAGCCGGGTGCCACCGGAGGCCATCCGGACCTTTCCGATCGACTGGGACACCTCGGTCCGCCGTTTGACGGCCGCCAGGATCTCCGCGTCGAGGCGGTCGATCTCAGCGCGCAGGGCGTCGATGTCGGTGAGTTCTTCGGTGGTCATGTCGTCGTTCTCCTGGTGTGGGGGTTCTGGTCTCATCGGTCCGGGTCCTCACACAAGAGAGCCCCGGATCCGGACGGACCGCGGGGCTGTCGAGTCGAGCAGCTATGCCTCCACGGGCACCGCGGACCGGTCCCCGTAGAAAAATCGCTGCGAATTCACACGCTGAGTGTGCCACCAGGTGGCGTGCCTTCGCAAAGGGCTGTCGCCGGGCGGCGGTAGGTTGGGTGGGTCATGACTGTGCAGGCGTTCGAGTCACCGGTCCCGGCGTCGTCCGCCGAACTGCTGGACGGTCTCAACCCCCAGCAGCGCCGGGCGGTGCTGCACTCCGGATCGCCGCTGCTCATCGTCGCCGGCGCGGGTTCGGGCAAGACCGCGGTCCTCACCCGGCGGATCGCCCACCTGCTGGCCGCCCGCGACGTCGGCCCGGGCCAGATCCTGGCCATCACCTTCACCAACAAGGCGGCCGCCGAGATGCGCGAGCGGGTGGCGCAGCTGGTCGGCTCCCGGGCCCGGAACATGTGGGTCTCGACGTTCCACTCCACCTGCGTGCGGATCCTGCGCAACCAGGCGTCGCTGCTGCCGGGCCTGAACTCGAACTTCTCCATCTACGACGCCGACGACTCCCGACGTCTGCTGCTGATGATCGGCAAGGACATGGGGATCGACGTCAAGCGCTACTCGCCGCGGCTGCTGGCCACCTCGATCTCCAACCTCAAGAACGAGTTGATCGGCCCCGAGCAGGCCATCGCCGCGTTGGAACCCGGAGGCGAGGACCTCGTCCGCATCGTCGCAGAGGCCTACCTCGAATATCAGCGCCGGCTGCGCGCCGCCAACGCCCTGGACTTCGACGACCTGATCGGCGAGACGGTCGCGGTGCTGCAGCGCCACCCGCAGATCGCCCAGTACTACCGCCGCCGCTTCCGCCACGTCCTGGTCGACGAATATCAGGACACCAACCACGCCCAGTACGTCCTGGTGCGGGAGCTTGTCGGAGTTTCCGCGCCGGACACCGACACGGTGCCACCGGCGGAACTGTGCGTCGTCGGTGACGCCGATCAGTCGATCTACGCCTTCCGCGGCGCGACCATCCGCAACATCGAGGACTTCGAACGCGATTTCCCCAGCGCCACAACCATTCTGCTCGAGCAGAACTACCGCTCGACCCAGACCATCCTGTCGGCGGCGAACTCGGTGATCGCCCGCAACGCCGGCCGGCGGGAGAAGCGGCTGTGGACCGACGCCGGGGACGGCGAACTCATCGTCGGCTACGTCGCCGACAACGAGCACGACGAGGCCCGCTTCGTCGCCGGCGAGATCGACACCCTCGTCGACGGCACCGACCACGGCTACAACGACGTCGCGGTGTTCTACCGGACCAACAACTCTTCTCGCGCGCTGGAGGAGGTGTTCGTCCGCGCCGGAATTCCCTACAAGGTGGTCGGCGGCGTCCGGTTCTACGAGCGCAAGGAGATCCGCGACATCGTCGCCTACCTGCGGGTGCTGGACAACCCCGGTGACGCGGTGAGCATGCGCCGGATCCTCAACACCCCGCGCCGCGGGATCGGCGACCGCGCCGAGGCCTGCCTGGCCGTCTACGCCGAGAACACCGGGTGCACCTTCGCCGATGCGTTGGCCGCCGCCGCCGAGGGTAGGGTGCCGATGCTCAACACCCGCTCGGAGAAGGCGATCGCCGGATTCGCCGAATTGCTCGACGAACTGCGCGGCCTGCTGGGCGAGGAGTTGGGCGACCTGGTCGAGGCCGTGCTGGACCGCACCGGTTATCGCCGCGAACTGGAGTCCTCCAACGACCCCCAGGACCTGGCCCGGCTGGACAACCTCAACGAATTGGTCAGCGTCGCACACGAATTCAGCATCGACCGGGCCAACGCCGAAGCGCTGGCCGCTGAAGACGACGCCGGCGAGGACGCCGTCCGGGCCGGGGTGCTGGCCGAGTTCCTGGAGCGGGTTTCCCTGGTCGCCGACTCCGACGACATCCCGGCGGGCGACGCCGGAATCGTCACTCTGATGACGCTGCACACCGCCAAGGGCCTGGAGTTCCCGGTCGTTTTCGTCACCGGCTGGGAGGACGGCATGTTCCCGCACATGCGGGCGCTCGGCGACCCGGGCGAGCTTTCCGAGGAGCGGCGGCTGGCCTACGTCGGGATCACCCGGGCCCGCCAGCGGCTCTATCTCTCCCGCGCCAAGATTCGCTCGTCCTGGGGTCAGCCCATGCTCAACCCCGAGTCGAGGTTCCTGCGTGAGATCCCCGAGGACCTCATCGACTGGCGGCGCACCGACCCGGGGCCGGTCATGGGTTCGGGGCTCAGCGCCCCGGTCGCCGGACGGTTCGGGCCGCCCGGCGGGGCGGGACGGCCGTCGCCGATGCGATCACCGGCGGGCAGGCGGCCGCTGATCGTCCTCGAACCGGGTGACCGGGTCAATCACGACAAGTACGGACTGGGGCGCGTCGAAGAGGTCTCCGGGGTCGGGGAGTCGGCGATGTCGCTGATCGACTTCGGCGGCGCCGGCCGGGTCAAGCTGATGCACAACCACGCGCCGGTACAGAAGCTGTAATTATTCGGTGGTCTTGCCGTCGAAGTGCTCGTGGGCGGCCGACGCGTCCGCGCTGGTGGCATGGACGGTCCCGTCGACATGCTCGGGCGGGCTGTAGACGGTGTAGAGCCGCAGGGTTTCCTTGCCGGTGTTCACGACGTTGTGCCGGGCGCCCTGGGGCACGACGATCCCGTCGTCGGCCTTGACCGGGTTGCGGGTGGAGTCGATCCAGACCTCGCCCTCGCCGGTCTCGATCCGGAAGAACTGGTCGACGTCGTCGTGGACCTCTTCGCCGATCTCTTCACCGGGCGCGATGGCCATGACGACGAGCTGGAGGTTGTGACCGGTGTAGAGAACCCTGCGGAAGTCGTTGTTCTCCTCGGTGAGTTTCTCGATGTTGTCGACGAAGCCCTTCACGTCCACACCTCATTCTTCGAATTCGAACAGCCCGCCAGACGGGACCGCTGCGGGGGGGGCAGGCGGAAAACGTGCCGTCAGCCGACTACGGGCCGACCGGGACACCGTGCGACGCCAGCCACGGCACCGGGTCGGTGGCGTTGTGGCCGCCGAGCAGCACGGAGAAGTGGAGGTGTGGGCCGGTGGAGTTGCCGCGGTTGCCGATGGTGGCGATCTGGTCCCCGGCGAACACCCGCTGACCGACCTGGACGGTCCAGGAATCGATGTGCCCGTAACGGGTCACGGTGCCGTCCGAGTGGGTCAGCAGCACCCAGGCGCCGTAGCCGGAGTTGGTGTACCCGGCTTCCTTGACGACGCCGTCGGCGGCGGCGTAGATCGGCGTTCCGATCGGCCCCGCCAAGTCGACACCGTCGTGCATGGCACCCCAGCGGAAGCCGAAGCCGGAGGTGAAGATTCCGCGGGTCGGCATCGCGAACGCCGGACGCTGCAGCAGCGCCTCGCGCTGTGCGCGCTCGGCGGCGTAGGCCACCCCGCGGGCGAACTCCTCGCTGTGCACCGCGGCGTTGGCGGCGGGCTTGACGGCGACCAGTTCAGGACCGCGGGTCAGGGGGGTGCCCTCGGCGGGAGTCATCTCGGAGGCCAGCACGGTTCGGGTGGTGGTCTGCGGCGCGGGCCGGATCATCGTGACGTAGGCGGCGGCGGCGGCCGCACCGGCGGCCATCGCGGCGATGAGCGCACGGCCCCTGGCTGCGCTGGTGGGCTGGCGGCGGTGCTTGGGGGTGCGCGGCAGGACGTCGGTGACCTCGGTGCTGCTGAACATCGGCTGCCCGGTGCGGCGGCTGGTGGCGGCGAACTCGGCCGGAACGTCGAGCAACGGGGTCAGATCCTCGACATCGGACATGTCGATGAACTGCGGCGATGGGTCCGCCTCCGAGGCGCGCGCGGGCGAGTGCGGGGATGGGGTCGTCCGAAGCTGCGTCAAAACGAAAGTCCTCAAGTCCGTGACCAAAGCGTTATCTAGTCCGGTGAACGGTAACCATTGGGACCTCGGGGTCGCAACCCAGATGGGCGTGACGCCGGGGATTGTGACCTGTGTCACTTCGACCCGGCGCGGGCCGTTTTCGCCGTGCGGGCGGGGTTCGACGGCCTGTTGCCTGCGGTTACAGTTCCCACGGAGCGACTTCGTCAAACCAGGACCTAGTAGAGAGCCCAACAGAGACGCAATGGACCTTTTCGAGTACCAGGCGAAGGAACTCTTCGCCAAACACAACGTCCCCACCACCCCGGGCCGGGTCACCACCTCCGCCGCCGACGCCAAGGCGATCGCACAGGAGATCGGCCGGCCGGTGATGGTGAAAGCGCAGGTGAAGACGGGTGGGCGAGGCAAAGCCGGGGGCGTGAAGTTCGCCGCGACGCCCGAGGACGCCTACATCTGCGCCGGGGACATCCTCGGCTTGGACATCAAGGGCCATGTGGTGAGGAAACTGCTGGTGTCCGAGGCAAGCGACATCGCCGAGGAGTACTACCTGTCCTTCCTGCTCGACCGGGCCAACCGCACCTACCTGGCGATGTGCTCGGTGGAGGGCGGCATGGACATCGAGGAGGTGGCCGCAACCAAGCCTGAGCGCCTCGCCAAGGTTCCGGTGGACGCAGTCAAGGGGGTCGACGTGGCTTTCGCCCGCCAGATCGCCGAGAAGGGCCATCTGCCCGCCGAGGTGCTCGACGCCGCCGCGGTCACCATCGCCAAGCTGTGGGAGGTCTTCGTCGGGGAGGACGCGACCCTGGTCGAGGTCAACCCGCTGGTGCGCACCCCCTCCCGGGGTGAGGGAGATCCGGGCCAGATCCTGGCCCTCGACGGCAAGGTGACGCTGGACGGCAATGCCGACTTCCGTCATCCCGACCACGCCCGGTTCGAGGACATCGAGGCCACCGACCCGCTGGAACTCAAGGCCAAGCAGCACGACCTGAACTACGTCAAGCTCGACGGCGAGGTGGGCGTGATCGGCAACGGCGCCGGACTGGTGATGTCGACCCTGGACGTGGTGGCCTACGCCGGGGAGAGGCACGGCGGAGTCAAGCCGGCCAACTTCCTCGACATCGGCGGCGGCGCCTCGGCCGAGGTGATGGCTGCCGGGCTGGACGTGATCCTGGGCGACGAGCAGGTCAAGAGCGTCTTCGTCAACGTCTTCGGCGGCATCACGTCCTGCGACGCGGTGGCCTCGGGCATCGTCCAGGCCCTGCAGATGCTCGGCAAGGACGCCAACAAGCCACTGGTCGTGCGATTGGACGGCAACAACGTCGAGGAGGGCAGACGGATTCTGTCTGACGCCAACCATCCGCTGGTGACGCTGGCCGAGACCATGGACGCCGGTGCCGACAAAGCCGCCGAACTCGCCTTCGCGGCCGGAAAGGACGCCTGAACCATGTCGATCTTCCTCAACAAGGACTCCAGGGTGATCGTCCAGGGCATCACCGGCGGGGAGGCCACCAAGCACACCGCGCTGATGCTCAAGGCCGGCACCCAGGTGGTCGGCGGTGTCAACGCCCGCAAGGCCGGCACCACCGTCTCGCACAAGGACAAGAGCGGAAGCGACGTCGAGTTGCCGGTGTTCGGCTCGGTCGCCGAGGCGATGCAGAAGACCGGCGCGGACGTGTCGATCGCGTTCGTGCCGCCGAAGTTCGCCAAGGACGCCGTCATCGAGGCCGTCGACGCCGAGATCCCCCTGCTGGTGGTCATCACCGAGGGGATCCCGGTGCAGGACACCGCCTACGCCTGGGCCTACAACGTCGACCACGGCAACAAGACCCGCATCATCGGGCCCAACTGCCCGGGCATCATCACGCCGGGCGAGGCACTGGTGGGGATCACCCCGGCCACCATCACCGGCAAGGGACCGATCGGCCTGGTGTCGAAGTCCGGCACGCTGACCTACCAGATGATGTTCGAACTGAGGGACTTCGGCTTCTCCACCGCGATCGGCATCGGCGGCGACCCGGTGATCGGGACCACCCATATCGACGCCATCGAGGCGTTCGAGAAGGATCCGGAAACCAAGCTGATCGTGATGATCGGCGAGATCGGCGGTGACGCCGAGGAACGGGCCGCCGACTACATCAAGGCCAACGTCACCAAACCGGTCGTCGGCTACGTCGCCGGGTTCACCGCACCGGAGGGTAAGACCATGGGTCACGCCGGCGCCATCGTCTCGGGTTCCTCGGGCACCGCGGCGGCGAAGAAGGAAGCACTCGAGGCCGCCGGGGTGAAGGTCGGCAAAACCCCCTCTGCCGCAGCGGAATTGGCCCGGGAGATCTTGAACAGCCTGTGACGCTTCCTGCGCGAGCAGACACAAACGTCCCGTACTTCACGGCGTGTCGGGACCCTTTGCGTCTGCTCGCGGGGGAGGGGTTCGCGGGGGAGGGGTTCGCGGGGGAGGGTCGACCATCGCGGCGAGCTTTCCGGCCAGCCGTTCGACGTAGGCCCCCACCTCCGCGACGGACTTGTCGGGGAGGCCGAAGAGCACCTCGGTCACCCCGATCCGCCGCCAGTGCTCGAGCTTTTCCGGGACCGGCCTGAAATCCAGCGCGACGATCTGCGGGGCGCCCTCCCGTCCGGCGTCGGCCCAGATGTCCTTCAACAGCCGCACCGGTGCGTCGATGTCGAAATCCCTCGGCGTGGTGATCCACCCGTCGGCGCTGCGGGCGATCCACCTGAAGTTCTTCTCGGTCCCGGCCGCGCCGACCAGGACCGGTACATGGGGCTGGGCCGGCTTGGGCCATGCCCAACTCGGACCGAAGTTCACGAACTCGCCTGCGTAGCAGGCTTCCTCCTGCGTCCACAGCGCACGCATGGCCTCGATGTACTCGCGCAGCATCGTGCGCCGGCGGCCGGACGGCACGTTGTGGTCACTCAACTCGTCGGTGTTCCAACCGAATCCGACCCCCACACTGACTCGGCCGCCCGACAGATGGTCAAGAGAAGCGATGGTCTTCGCCAGGCTGATCGGGTCGTGTTCGACGGGCAGCGCGACCGCTGTGGACAGCCGGACCCGCGACGTCACCGCGGCCGCCGTGGCCAGGCTGACCCAAGGGTCCAGGGTTCGCATGTAGCGGTCGTCGGGCAGTGACTCGTCACCGGTGGTGGGATGGGCGGCCTCCCGTCTGACCGGGATGTGGGTGTGCTCGGGGACGTAGAAGGTCCTGAAGCCGTGATCCTCGGCGAGTCTGGCGGCCGCCGCGGGCGTGATGCCGCGATCGCTGGTGAACAGCACGAGCCCGTAGTCCATGTGCACAATTAGAACGTGTTCCGTCGGTGTCGTCACGGACCGGCCGGGGACACGCCCGCGGTCAGCCGTGGCCACTGCGTCGTGCGATAGCGTGGGGTCCGGACGTCGAGTCCCTCACCCCGAGGAGAGACCATGACCTACCCGCCCGCCAACCCGGGCTTCCCGGCACCGCAGCCGCCCGGCGGCTACGGCGGTCCCGCGCCCGCGCCCGCGTCCGGCCCGGGCAGGTCGCCGTCCTACCTCACCGCCGGCGTG
>NZ_JBBATF010000075.1:0-14368 GCF_040398885.1 Mycobacterium sp.
CGGCGACCCTGCACCGTGACGGCCGCAGCATCACCGACGCCGCCGACGCCGCGGTCGCACTCCAACCGCTGGCCGGGGAGGCGGCCTCCACCCTGTTCGCCGTCGGCCTGGTCGGCGCCTCGATCCTGGGCGCCTCGATCCTCCCGCTGTCCACCGCGTACTCGGTATGCGAGTACGCCGGCGTGGAGGCCGCCATCGACGACCGGTATCAAGACGCCCGCACCTTCTACCTGACCTACGCGCTCATCACCATGAGCGGCACCGCCCTGGTGCTCGCGCCCGACGCTCCGCTGGTGGCGATCCTGGTCGGCACACAGGTGCTCAACGCGGTGCTGCTGGTCCCGCTGCTGCTGGCGATGGTGGGCCTGGGCCGCGACCGCGACCTGATGGGCGATTTCGCGACCGGCCGGGCGGGCACCGTCGCCTACGCGGTGACCACCGCCGCTGTGGTGCTGTGCGTGCTCACCCTGGGCGTGACCACCCTCCTGGGCTAAGCC
Source organism: Mycobacterium sp. (assembly GCF_040398885.1). Lineage (GTDB taxonomy): Bacteria > Actinomycetota > Actinomycetes > Mycobacteriales > Mycobacteriaceae > Mycobacterium. Next base: position 498 of record NZ_JBBATF010000075.1, read on the forward strand.
CGAAGACGGTTTAGCGGGAGCGTCGTTCGGGCATGCCGGGGGCATGGCTGACATCGACGACCCCATCGGCGACACCCTCGGCCCGAGCGAGTCGCTGGACTCCGAGGTGGTGCGCAACGACGACGGCGACATCGTGGTCGACCCGCCCGACCGCTGGAGCGAGGCCGACAGGTTCGGGATGACCGCGCGGGAACAGCGCGAGGGCGAGTCGCTGGCTGCCCGGCTGGCCCAGGAGGAGCCGGACGTGATCGACGACATCGTGCCGCCGGAGGGCCCGCCCGGCCGGGCGCACCGCGGTCAGGTCAGCGGGACGCCGGAGGACGGCGACTCGCTCTATCAGGTCGTCGAGTAGCCGGGGGGCCGGCTCTCAGGGGGTGCTGCCCGGCGGCGGGGCGATCGCCGGCGGCGGCGGGCCCTCCGGCACGCCCCCTTCCGCGGGTTCCGCCGGCGGTGGTGGCGGTGGTGGCGGCACGTGGATGTACGTGCCGTCCGGACCGACTACGAAGCCGACCGGACCGTTCACGCACGCCACCGCGCCGGCGTCGTCGGCCCCGCAGAAGATCGAGCGGTAGCTCAGCCGGGTGTTCGGGCGCAGCGGTCGGACCGCGCCGGCCGCGGCATACGGGGCGTCGCCGGTTCCGAACACCGGCGGGCCGGACGGCCCCGCGCTGACCAGGTCGACCCCGTCGGGGGCGCCCGGCAGCGGGCCGCTGCAGCCGTAGTTGCCGCCCAGCACGTCGATCCTGCAGACCACCCCCGGCGGACCGGCGAAGGCGAGCCACTTGCCGCCGTTGACGGTGTAGTCCGCCGGGTTGACCGGTGTGTAGGAGGCGACGTCGGGCAGGTCCGGTCCGGAATCGGGCGCTGCGGAGGCGGTGGCGGCCCCCGTGCACGCCGCGCCGGCCATCACAGCCGCCGAGACAAGGCTTCTGAACAGCATTCAGTCACTGTATCCAGAGCCGCCGGCTGGTGTCTTGCAGCGTGACCCTGAACTGCATGACCCGGTACGGCCAGCCCCGCGCGGTGTTCCACTGCGACACCACCAGGCCGACCCCGCCCGGGACGTCGAGCCGGCTGCCCGGCAGCACGTAACCGCCGTACAACTGGGCCACCCGGCAACCGTCGTGATCCTCGCCGTCCCACTCGCACCCGAGCACCGGCCGCTGGACCGGGACATCGGTCAGGTCGGCGGTCGGGGCGGTGATGGTGCGGTATCCCAGCGCGTAGGACGACGACAGGAACCCGCCCAGAATCCAGGTTCCGCAGTCCAGTCGGCGCAGTGTCAACTCGCCCCAGGTCTCGCCGGGCGGGGTGATGACGTCGGCGTCCGCGCCCCATCGGCCGCCGGCCCAGGCGAGGTAGGAGTCCTGGTCGCCGATGTGCTCCGGGCGAACCCGGCGCAGGATGAGTCCCTTGTCGCGCTGGAAGCCGGTCGAGACCACGTAGACCCATCCGTCGGTCGGGTCGTAGTCCCACGTCCAGCACTGCGCGTGCCCGCTGTACAGGCGCGCGGGGACCTTCGCGGGCCGGCCGATCTTCTGCCAGGTCGCGCCGTTGTCGTCGGAGCGCCAGATCTCGGTCCAGGCCACGTTGTGCAGACCCTGATTGACGATGGCGTGCAGGAACAGGGCGTCGCCGACCCGCAGCAGGTCCGACGGGATCACGGTGCTGACGCCGCGGCGCAGCAGGCCGGGTGAGTGCCGGTGCCGGTAGTGCCACAGTTGCCGGGCGTAGCGCGGGTCCGCGCCCCCGGCGTGGGAGTAGACGATCGGCTGGGTGGCGTCGCCGGTCCCGATCAGGATCACCGGTGAGCGCCAGTCTCCGGAGCCCACGCGATGGCCGGAGAAGGTGTCGCCGAACACCGACACCAGGCGGCCGTCGGCAGCCCGCACCGAGGCGCCCAGATCGGTGCAGGTGACCCCGAACCGGTCGGTGAGCCCCGGGCCGGTCAGGTCTTTGACCTTCCCGGTGAACTGTGAGCGCTCGGCGAGGGCCATCACCGGCCGGCTTGCGGGTTGCGCACGCTCAGAGGTTAGATGACCGCCCGCAGCACCACCATGGCGCGCGCTCCGATCCGGATCGGTTCGCCGGCCTTGACCGCCGCGTCCTCCGCCGTTCCGCCCGGCCCGGCGGCGGTGTCGACCACCGGTTCCCACGCCGCGGCGAACTCGGCCGGCGGAAGGGTGAACTCGATGGGCTCGTGGTGCGCGTTGAAGCACATGACGAACGAGTCGTCGGTGACCCGCTGTCCGCGGGGGTCGTGGTCGGGGATGCCCTGCCCGTTGAGGTAGACCGCCACCGACTTGCCGAACCCGGAGTCCCAGTCCTCGTCGCTCATCTCCGAGCCGTCCGGACGGAACCAGGTGATGTCGGGCAGGCCCGCCGCACCGCGCCGCCGGACCGGCCGGCCGTCGAAGAACCGCCGGCGGCGGAACACCGGGTGCGCGGCCCGCAGTGCGGCCACCGAGCCGACGAAATCCATCAGTTCGGTGTCGGCGTGCTCCCAGTCGATCCAGGTGTTCTCGTTGTCCTGGCAGTAGCCGTTGTTGTTGCCGCGTTGGGTCCGGCCCAGTTCGTCGCCGTGGCAGATCATCGGAACACCCTGGGACAGAAACAAAGTGGTGATGAAATTGCGTTGCTGCCGGCTGCGCAGCGCGTTCACCTCCGGGTCGCTGGTCGGCCCCTCCACCCCGCAGTTCCACGACCGGTTGTGGCTCTCGCCGTCGTTGTTGTCCTCGCCGTTGTCCGCGTTGTGCTTGTGGTTGTAGGACACCAGGTCCCGCAGGGTGAAGCCGTCGTGGGCGGTGACGAAGTTGATGGAGGCGACGGGCCGGCGCGCGGTGGCCTCGTAGAGGTCGGCGGATCCGGAGATGCGGTAGGCGAATTCACCCAGCCTGGCGTCTTCACCGCGCCAGAAGTCGCGGACCGTGTCGCGGAACTTGCCGTTCCACTCCGTCCACTGCGGCGGGAAGTTGCCGACCTGGTAACCGCCCGGCCCGACGTCCCACGGCTCGGCGATCAGCTTGACCTGGCTGACCGTCGGATCCTGTTGCACCAGTTCGAAAAAGGCGCTGAGCCGGTCGACGTCGTAGAACTCCCGCGCGAGGCTGGCGGCCAGGTCGAACCGGAAGCCGTCGACGTGCATCTCGCTGACCCAGTACCGCAGCGAGTCCATGATCAGTTGCAGTGAGTGCGGGTGGCCGACGTTGAGGCTGTTGCCGGTCCCGGTGTAGTCCGTGTAGTAGCGCCGGTCGTCGTCGACGAGGCGGTAGTAGGCCGGGTTGTCGATCCCGCGGAACGACAGTGTCGGCCCGAGGTGGTTGCCTTCGGCGGTGTGGTTGTAGACGACGTCGAGGATCACCTCGATACCGGCCTCGTGCAACGCCCGGACCATCGCCTTGAACTCCTGCACCTGACCGCCCGGTGTGGTGCTGGACGCGTACCTGCCGTCCGGGGCGAAGAAGCCGATGGTGTTGTAGCCCCAGTAGTTCGACAGGCCCCGCTCGACGAGCACCGCGTCGTTGGCGAAGTGGTGCACCGGCATCAGCTCGATGGCGGTTGCCCCCAGCGTCCTCAGGTGGCCGATGATCACCGGGTGGGCGATGGCCGAGTAGGTGCCGCGGATGCTGTCGGGGATGTCGGGGTGGGTCTGGGTGAGTCCCTTGACGTGCGCCTCGTAGATAACGCTGCCGGCATACTCCCGATGCGGCGACCGGTCCGCCCCCCAGTCGAAGAACGGGTTGATCACCACGCACTTCGGCATCGCGGCGGCGGAGTCCTCGTCGTTTCGGCTGTCCGGCCTGCCGAAGTCGTAGCCGAAAAGGGATTGCTGCCAGTCGAATTCACCGTCGATGGCCTTGGCGTAGGGGTCGAGTAGAAGCTTGTTGGGATTGCATCGCAGACCGCGCCGCGGGTCGTGCGGGCCGTGCACCCGGTAGCCGTAGCGCTGCCCGGGCTCGGCGCCGGTCAGGTAGCCGTGCCAGACGAACCCGTCGACCTCCGGCAGCGCCACCCGGGTCTCCCGGGGGACTCCCGACCCGTCGGCGTCGAACAGGCAGAGTTCAACCTTCTCGGCGACCTCGGAGAACACCGCGAAGTTGGTGCCGAGGCCGTCGTAGTTGGCGCCCAGCGGATATGCCTTGCCGGGCCACACCTGCGAGCCGGCGGCCCGGGGGCTCACGGCCGGGTCTCCGGCGCGTCAGTCACCTGTGCTGCTTCCGGCCGTACCGCAGATACACGTGGTCGCCCTCGGTGACCGCGTGGCGCAGCGACATCGGCGTCGGAGCGGTCAGCTGCGCGCTGCGGCGCGACGCGGCGTGCTCCCCGGCCAGGGTGGGCGAGACCGTCAGGCACATCTCGTCGACCAGGTCGTCGGCGATCAACTCCCCGAGCAGCAGCGGCCCGCCTTCGCAGAGGATCCGGTGGAAGCCCCGGGCGCGGAGCCGCTCGACGGCGGCCCCGAGATCCACCTCGCTTTCGCCGGCCAGCACCAGATCGGCTCGCTCCCGGAGTTCGGGGCGGGTGCGGGCCAACTCCGCGGTGGTCACCAGCAGGGGCCGCTGGGAGGGCTCAGCGAACAACGATGCGGGCAGGTTCCCGGTGCGGGTTACCACGGCGATGGGCGGGATGTCGGTGATACCGCTCTCCCGGCGCTCGGCGCGCTGGCCGGGGTCGAGCCGCACCGGTCCGTAACGTTCGGCGCGGGCCGTCCCGGCGCCCACCAGCACCACGTCGGCGTAGCCGCGCAGCGCGAGCAGCAGGTCGTGGTCGGCGACGCTGGACAGCGGTCCGGCCAGCCCGCCGAACACCGCTGCCCCGTCCAGGGACAGGATCATGTTGACCCGCACCCCGTCCGGGGCGTCGCGGTACAGGTCGGCCAGGCCTCCGGATGCAGTCGACGGATCCCGTTGCGGCACCGCACACGTCATGCGGAACATCTACCCGGTGACGGGTGTGGCAAAACGCGGCGGGCCGGTCCTGCCGGGCCGGCCCGCGGGCCGGATCGGATTGCCGTCGCCCGCGCGAGCACCTCGATACCCTTGGGCGCATGTGGCTGCGTCAGCGCGACGGGGTGACCTGCGGGCCGAGTGTGGCGGTGATGGCCGCCGCGATGCTCGACGCGGACTACGGCGCACCACTGCAGGCCGAGCGGGCCCAGCAGTGGTTCGACGCCGAGCAGGGACGGGTTCACCGTGCGGTTAACGTGGTGTGGCCCCGCGCGCTGGGAACCACCCCGGCGGGGGTGGCGCGTGCCCTCAACGCCCACAGCGCCGAGGCTTACCGGTGGCGCCCGGCCCGGCGCCGGGACGGGCTGGCCGACGTGTGCGCCGCGCTGGAGCGGGGCCGGCCGGTGGCCATGCTGATCGGCTCGGTGATCCCCCGGCACTGGGTCCTGCTGACCGCGATCAACGGATCCACCATGGTCTGCTACGAACCGTCGTCGGGTCGGTTGGTCGACGTCGAGGTCGGAGACGTCCGCTGCGGGGAGCTCGAAGGCCTCGGTTTCCCGAGGCCTTTCGCGTTCGTGTTGCCCGCGGGGTGAAAGGGGTGCGCTCCCCGCCGGCGAAGCAGCGCCGGCGGTCGGAACTCAGTCCCGACCTGCCAGCAGCGCCGTCGCCACCGCGACCGCCGGTCCGATCATGTCGGCCGCCGGCCGACCGTCCTCGACCGTCTGCGCCGTCAGTTCGCGAAGACCGCCGACCAGAATCACCGCTGCGGCCGACGACAGCGGAGCCACCCCGGCAGCCCGGAAGCCGGGACCGGTGCTCAACTGCACGATCGCCTCGGCCAGCCGACCCGTACCGCGGCGCATCACCGCCCGCGACCCGGTGCCCAGGGCGGGGAGTTCCCGGATCCAACTCAGGGTGAGCGCCGGCGCGGCCTCGATGGTCCCCACATAGGCGACGACGGCATGCCGCACCTGCTCGCGCCAGGGCGCTCCAGGATCGACGGCGGCGCGCAGGGTCGCGACGAGGTCCTCGTCGTTGGCGTCCAGCAGTTCGAAGAAGCAGTCCTCTTTGGTGGCGAATTGGTCGTAGAACGTGCGCTTGGAGGTCCGGGCGTGCCGCACGATGTCGGCGACGGTCGTGTCGCGGTAGCCGCGTACCGCGATACCGGCGGCCAGGCCGTCCAGCAGGCGTCGCCGGAAGTCCTGGCCGGGGACGGCCTGCTCGGCGACCGGTGCGCTCACCGGGTCCTCCCTTGTCCTACGTGGTACTTCACGGTACCGTAGGAGGTCCGGGTACACACCGGTACCGCAGGAGGACTGATGAGCCAGGTGCTCGAGACGCCTCCCGCCGGCGCGGCGGGGCTTCCTCCGACGCTGAGAGTCCCCGACTCGCTGGTCGGTCTGGCGTTCATCGTCGCCCGGCTGCGGTTCAGCGACTGGGTGACCCGCCGATACGGCCGGACCGTGACCGTCCGACTGCCGGTGTTCGGCAATGCCGTCATCGTGTCCGACCCGGCGCTGTTCAAACAGATCTTCACCACCAGTCCCGACGTGCTGCACAACATCCAGCCCAACCTCAGCAGACTGCTCGGCAGGGGGTCGGTGTTCGGGCTGGAGGGCGCCGATCACCGCCGCCGCCGAAGATTGCTCACCCCGCCGCTGCACGGCAGGAGCATCGAGGCCTACGAGCGCATCGTCGAAGAGGAGACCATGCGCGAGATGGCCTCCTGGCCGGAGGGCGTCGAATTCGAAACCCTCGAACCGATGATGCGCATCACCCTCAACGTGATCCTGCGCGCGGTGTTCGGCGCCGACGGCGCCGAGTTGCAACAGCTACGGGAACTGCTGCCGAAGTGGGTGACGCTGGGTTCGCGACTGGCGCTGTTGCCCAGCCCGGCCCGCCCGCCGCGACGCTGGAACCGGCTCAACCCCTGGGTCCGGCTGGCATCCCACCGACAGACCTACGAGTCTGTCCTGGACAAACTGATCGACCGGGCCCGCCGGGACCCCCGCTTCGAAGACCGCACCGACGTGCTGTCGCTCTTCCTGCGCTCCAGCTACGACGACGGAACGGCGATGAGCCGCGGCGACCTCGGCGACGAGATGCTGGCACTGCTGGCCGCCGGGCACGAAACGACGGCGTCCACGCTGGGCTGGGCGTTCGAGCGGATCTCCCGGCACCCGGAGGTTCTGGAACGGCTGGCCGCCGAGGCGGCCGGCGACGGCAACACCTACCGGCAGGCCACCATCTTCGAGGTCCAACGCAGCCGAACGGTCATCGAGTACGCCGGCCGAAATGTCGCCGCGCCGGCCTACGAACTCGGCGATTGGCTTGTCCCGCAGGGGTATTCGATCCTCGTCAACCTGATGCAGTTACACCGCGACCCGCAGGTCTACCCCGACCCGGAGCGGTTCGACCCTCGGCGCTTCCTCGGCGAGAAGCCGAACACGTTCTTCTGGGTGCCGTTCGGCGGCGGCACCCGCCGCTGTGTGGGCGCCGCCTTCGCGAATATGGAACTCGACGTCGTCCTGCGAACCGTGTTGCGGCACTGGAGCATCCGCACCACGTCGGCTCCGGGCGAGAAGTGGCATCACCGCGGTGTCGCGTTCACCCCGAAGAAGGGCGGGCGGGTGGTTCTCCACCGCCGGGGCTGGGCTGAGCCCGGTCGTCAGGCGAACGGGTTGACGTAGGTCGCGCCGTCGAGGTCCTTGGAGAAGTTGTTGGGCAGGAAGTTCGGAATGAGCCCGAACGGCGTCACCGTCTGCGAGATCACGATGTCGCCCAGCGGGGTCGGTATGGACGAGTAGAAGTCGGAGAATCCGAGCGGAAGACCGTTGAGGGTGCGGGTGCTGAACACCGACCCCTCCGGCGGAACATTCCAGCCGAGCACACCGGGCCTGCCGGAGGTGACATTCGTGACCAGGATCGCGTTGGATTGGCCGCCCATCCAATCCCACTGGCGGGTCACGGCGGCGTCGACGCTGCCGATCTTGTTGCCGAGAGCATCGACCACGTCGAACTGCTGGTAGCCCTGCACGATCACCTCCCGCGGCGGAAGGCCGTTCACACCGGCCGGGATGAACTCGGAGGTGGGAACGAACTTGTAGCTGGCGGGAACCTGCAGCGCCTCGAACTCGGGCGCCGCCGAAGCGTCGAACGGGAAGGGGATCTCGGTGGCCCCCAACGGCGTCACCAGCTTGGTCGAGACCACGGTGCCCGACGGCGACGGCATCGACGCGTAGAGCACGTAAAGGCTGTCGGTGAAGTTGATGATGTTGTAGACCGTGCCGACCGGCGGCACCTGCCCGACGTCGGTCCCGACGTTGGTGGAGTCCCCGGTGTCGGTCACCAGGATCGCCTTGGTATAGAGACCGAGCACGTCCGAGGTCGTGGTCACCAGCCCCTCGAAGCCGCCGACCACGGCACCCGTCTTGTCGAAGAGGCTGTAGGACTGACGCCCCTGGAGGGCCCCGAACAGTGGCGGCTGACCGGCTGTCGCGGTGAAGTCCTTGCTGGACGACGTCGCCGGCGCGATGTAGTAGCCACCGGTCAGCTTCAACGGCTTGTTGACCTCGACGTAGTCGGTCAGGCCTTCGGCGGCGTTGTACGGCGTGGACTGCGGGACCGTCCCGAACGGTGTCACCAGGTCGTACCTGACCACGTATCCCGAGCCCGACGGCATCGCGGAGTAGACCGTTCCCAGGGCGGGGGCGCCGTTCAACGCGATCACCGAGCCGACCGGGGGCGTTTCGCCCGAGGCGGTTCCGGCGGTGCCCGACAGCACGTCGGTGACGACGATCTGGCGCGCCGCACCGATGGCGTTGAAGGTGATCGCCAGACCCTTGAACGAGCCGACCGCGGTGTTGCTGGCCGGGTCGACGAGGTTGAACACCTGTTCGGTCTGGATGCCGGGGTAGCCGGGGAAGTTGGTGTACGGACCGTAGAACGCCGTGACGACCGGCGGGGATGCGGCGACGACCTTGTAGCCGTTGAGGACCAGCAGCGTCGGGCTCACCGGGGCGGCGACCTGCGCGGCGCCGGTGGCGGCCGACAGGGGCTGCTTGCGGGTGAACGCCAGCAGCAGCCAGTTGGCCGGGGATTCCGTCGCCGGCACGAACGGCGAACCCTCGGCCAGGGACTCCACGATGCGGCTCACCGCCGTGTTGACCGCCGTCGTGATGCGATCGGCGACCGTCGCCGGCGTCGTGCGCTCGGTCGGCTTCACCGGCGCGCTGATCGGCTTGGCCTGCAGCAGCGAGGTCAGCTTGGGGAACAGGGCCGGCGGCGGCGTCACCTGCACGGGAAGCGCGGCCGAGGCCGCCGGCGCGACGGGGATGGTGGCCGCGGGCGCGACGGGGACGGTGGCCGCCGCGGGCTCGGGAGCGTCCGCGGTGGCCGGCGAAGCTTTGCTCAGCCCTGCGCTCACCCCTGTGCTCACCCCTGCCGGTGCCGGCAATGTTGCGGCTGGGCCGGGGACCTCGTCCATCGGCGCCCGGTTGCGACGCGGGGCGGCGACCTCCGGGAGTGCGGCCGGGGCGTCCGCCGCGGAGGCGTCCGGGGTCGACTCCGACACGCGGCCGGAACGCGCCCGGCCTACGGTGGAACCGGTTCCGGCGTCCGATCGGCGGGCGCGGGGCGAATCGCCGCGTTCGGGCGCCGCGTTGGACACCGCGGTGGGCGCCGCGTTGGACACCGCGTTGGACACCGCGGTGCCGTCCGAAGCGCCCGAGGGCGAATCGGTGTCAGCCCAGGCGACCGCGGGCGCTGTGAACACCGCCACACCGACTCCCAGAGCGGCTGCCAAACCTCCGACACGGCCGACGTATCTGGACGGATTCACGATCCCAGCCTCCTGCTTTAAGCGTTTCTGTTGTTCTTCATAGCAAATCTTCAGGCTTTTTCAAAGCTGAAGCGTCCCGCGGAGTGTTGGTTCCCATCTCAACCCGTTCCAACCCGCGCAAAACCCGACGGTTTCAGCCGGCCTTGCCGGGGAGTTGGAACGTGTCGTAGATGAACCCGAGATCGCGCCGGATCCGCTCGGGATCGAGGTTGAATCTCTCCGGTGAATGCTGGTGCTTGCTCTTGTAGGAGCGCTGCTTGTCGGCCTGCGCGGCGATCTCCGCGGCGAACTCCGCGCTGGGCTCCACCTCGATGAAGTCCAGGATCCGCTTCATCGTCGGCTCGAGGTCGTGCAGGAGGTCGGTGTAGCGCACCACGCACAGGTTCTTCTCCGGGATACGGCCGGAGACGTAGTCGTCGTGGAAGGACCGCAGCATCTGGCAGGAGGCCTGGTACAGGTTCTCCACCCAGCGTTTCTGGTCCTCCTCGCTGGTCTTCTCCCAGACGTTGTAGCCGTTCTCCAGCACGCCGGACACCAGCGACATCCCCGACGGGATGACCTCGACGGGGTCGCGGATGATGTAGACCAGCTTGCAGTCGGGGTAGCGCTCCAGCAGTTCGTCCAGTCGGAAGGTCAGCATGCTGGTCTTGGCCAGCACCCGATCGGCCTTCTTGTAGGCGAGGTTCCGGCGCCAGCAGTCCTCGTGGTATTCGAAGAAGCGATCCTTCTCCCGTTGGGTGACACCCTCGACGCCCATCTCCCGGCGGCACAGTTCGCTACCCCAATTGTCCTGCCAGGCAAGGAAGTACGCCCACGCGAACGGGCCGTCGAGGGTGCGGAAGAACCACAGCACGTCGTCGGTCTCGATACCGCGCAGGTTGGTGTCGTGGATGTCGGAGGGGTGGTAGCGCGCCGGCGAGAGCCGGTCGAACCGCGGGATGATCCGGCCGAGCAGCTTTCGCGCCGTGATGGCCGGGAAGAGCATCTCCCACAGTTCGAACGCAGCCAGGTTGCCCGATCCCAGCAGGAACCGGTGCAGGAAGGTGGTGCCGCTGCGCGGATTGCCGATGATGAAGATCGGCCGGTCGATGGGTTTCCTGCGGAACCCCGGGAACAGGACGCGATCGACCCCGAGGGTGGCCGCCGAGATCGCCTGGCGCAGTTGCAGCACCAGGAAGGTGCCCAGCGGCCGGACCTTGAACCCGAAGGACTTGTTGATGGTCCGGTACAGCTCCAGGTAATGGCGCAAAACTCAACACTCCCATTCGGCGGAGGCCGCGACCATGGTGAATCCGGCCGCAGCGCTTCCGATGACGATCTTGTCGCCCGCGGCGACGGTGCCGTTCCTCAGGCGGTGATCCAGCGCGAAGGCCCACGCGGTGCTCACCGTGTTGCCGTAGAACCGGTGGGTGAAGATGCCCGCCTCCGGCTTGGCGTCGAGGTCGCCGAAGATCTTCGTCAGCACCGCCTCGCTGGGCTGGTGGAAGGCATAGTGGTCGACTTCCTGCGGGGCCCAGTCCGATTCCGCCAGCAGACCGCGGATCAGCGGCACCACGTGCACCGACAGCGCGAACAGTTCCTTGGACTGCGACATGAAGTGCCCGTCGACCGGCGCCCGGCACAGCTCCCAGTTCTCCGGAAGCGATTTGTGCGTGATCCGTTCCAGGCGCGCCCCGCCCCGGGGCAGCGCCTCACGGGTGATCAGCAGTGCCGCCGCCCCGTTGCCGATGGTCAGCCCCGCGACGCCGACCATCAGTTCCTCGGCCGTCTGCATGTCGAAGGTGATCCGGTCGCGGGTGATCTCCCCGGCGCAGATCAGCGCGGTGTCGATGTCCTCGTGCAGCGCGAAGTACCCGGTCGCGACGTGCAACGCCTCGATGAGCCCGGCACAGGCGCAGGTCACGTCGAAGGTGATGGCAGGTGTGGCGCCCAACCGCCCGGCCACCTCGGTGGCCGTCGCCGGCTCGAACGCGTCGCGGGCCACCCCGCCGTAGATGACCAGGTCGAGGTCGTCGGCCGCAACCCCGTTCTCCGCCAGGCAGGCGGCCGCGGCGCGGGCGGCCCACTCGCCCGGGGAGGCGATCTCTTCCTCCGACTCGTAGTAGCGGACCTGGGTGTTGCAGCGGTCAAAGACGTAGCGCACGCCCGCCTCGACCATCTCCCATTCGTTTGCCGAACCGCCGAACGAGTCCTTGAGCCGGGCCAGCACGGCCTCGTTGTCGACCGCCGAATCCGGCAGCACGGTCGCGGGTCTGGAGAAGTACAGGCGTGGCAGCATGTCCCATTTGTCCTGGTAGTCGATGCCGCGGAGATCCGTGGCGTAAAGCGCGAGGCCGGATGCTCCCCGACCCCGCCACGCTGGAGAGCGATTCGGGCGATTATAACAAGCGGTCGAGGGACTGTTGCTCGACGCGCCTAGGCGCCGAGCCCGCTGAGGTCGACGGCGATGAAGTCGTTGCGCCACAGGCCCTCGAAGAGCTCAAGGCCGATGTACTCCAGTTCCGCCTTGTCGGCCCGTCCGAGGACGCCGCTCTGCGCCACTCGCGCGGCGATCTCCCGGATGGAACGCTCGCCGTCGACCTGCTGGGAGAACGCCAGGTGCGTCGGGTCGAGACGGATCCGCCAGCCCGGCCGGTAGATCTCCTGGCCGCTCAGCCCGCAGCGCAGGCGGAGCAACGGGACGTAGTCCAGGGCATTGCGGGCGGAGAAGTCGATCCGGTAGCTCTCCCTGGGCCGCTCCGGGCGGGTCGCCAGGAAGAAGTGGCAGGCATTGAGTGTCTTGACCCGCTCCATGATCGACCACTTCTTCTCATCGGGAAGCTGGTTGACCGCCGCGTAGAACTCGTTCTCGGGCTCGGTCAGCGTAGGCGGGTAGTACGACGTCTTGAGGAACCAGTCCTGGAACACCAGGCCGGCCGAATCCACCAGATCCAGGCAGTCCCCGACGGTGTAGCTGCGGTCCCGCCCGTGCAGGAAGGTGTCCACCATGCCGGCGTCGAACGCCAGGTCCGGCGCGATGCCGATGTAGCTCTTGACCGGGTGGGAGGGGCCGAGCGAGTTGATGGCGGCCCGGACCATGCGCAGGGACTCCTCGTCCTGGTGCAGATCCATCTCCCGGAAGATCGCCTGCATCAACTCCACGCCGGCCCGGCCGTAGCGCGCGTACAGCATGATCGCCGCCACCCCGTCGGGTTGCAGGACTTCGGCCAGGGCCTTCATGCCGTCCCTCGGCTCGGCCAGGTGATGCAGCACGCCGGTGGACACCACCAGGTCGAAACTCGTGCCCAGCGACGGGACCTCCTCGACCGGCAGCAGGCGCAGTTCGAGGTTCTTCAGCGAGTACTTGTCCTTGAGGTACTTGCCGTGGTCCAGGGAGGGCTGGCTGACGTCGATCGCGACGACCTTGGCGGCGCGGTTCGTGTAGGCGAACACCGCCGCCTGGTTGGTGCCGCAGCCCGCGATCAGGATGTCCAGCTCGGGGTTCAGCGGCCGGTCCGGCCACAGGATCCGATGGGCATGGCTCGGGTCGAACCACTGCCAACTACTGCTCAGCCAGGTCTCGAGGTTCTGAATGGGCTCCGGGTACTGCCACTTCTGGTACTGCTGGGCGACCAGGTCGGCGCGCGGGCTCTCGGTCATCGTCGGTACTCCTCGACTTTCGAAGCTTTCAGGACCGGTTCTGCAGAAGGGGATTGGCCTTCAACACCGGCAGCGGGAACAGCACATCGCTATGGGTCTCATCGAGGCTGTCGTAGAGGCCGATCGTGTAGACGCCGGCTTCGTCGGCCCGCATGGGCAGGTACTGGGTGAAAACCCGGAACTTCACCGGCGCGGGCGGATTGTCGGCCCATTCCCAGCTGAACTCGAGGCTGCCGACCCGCTCCCCGCCGGGGGAGGTGGCGACGATGCACTTCCTCGGGTTGTAGTCGGTGCCGCCGAGAGTGGTCACCGCGACCACCATGGGCACGGTGATCTGCGCCGGAAAGCCCTTCACGTAGCAACTGGTCATCGGGAAGCCTTTGATGTTGACCCCGCCGGCGTCTTCCTCGACAGCGCTCAGTGATGGCGCGAACGCGACGACG
>NZ_JBBATF010000076.1:0-4439 GCF_040398885.1 Mycobacterium sp.
CGGGGGTGCTCCACCGCCGCCCCCACCGCCGCCCCCGCCGCCGGCCGGCGGCGCCACGGCCGCCCCCAGCGCGTTCACGCCCGCCGGCGCGGGGCCCTCGGTGGCGATCGCCACCTACGACCCCGCGACCGGCCAGTTCGCCACCCCCGACGGGACCGTCGCGCGGCAGACCGACGTGGTCTCCGGCGCCGACAAACGAACTTGGACCGATCTGCTGCCGGTCGGTTAGATCCGGGCCAGCTTGAACGGCATGGTGATGTGCACCGCCAGGCTGCGCCCGCACGCCCCGCTGGGCCCGGTGGTGGCGTCCTCGCCGACCAGGGTGTTCGACGTCGGGTCGGTGGTCGATCCGTCGGGCGTCATGGCCTTGAACCGGAAGACCTGAAGACCGTCGGCGGTGGAGCCGTCCGCGCACGGGATCCAGCGCGGCACGATGTGTTTGACGTACCACTCGCCGCTGGTCTGGTAGATCGGCGCCGTCCAGCCCTGATCGCTGGTCACCGTGCCGGTGCACTCGGTGGGGTAGCTGCACTGCGAGGTGATGGTCCACAGCGCCCGCACGCTGGCCTGCTTGTGGAAGATGTCGTTGCTGCGGGCCCACTCGCCGTTCGAGGTGGCGGTGAAGGCGCCGTTGAGCGCCCATCTCTCGGCGGCCTGGGCCGGGGCGGCGGCCACCCCGCCGCCGAGCAGGGCGGCCGCGATCAATCCGGTCAGCGCGCGGTGCACATCGGCGATTATCCCGGTCACGGTGTCCGCGGCGCAGCCGGATGATGATTCACACCTGTCCCAACCGTCACAGCGCCTGTTAGTCTGCTCAGGGAAAAACCCGCTCGAACAGCGGGGGAGGGACGGCCATGCCGCAACGAACCGACGCTCCGGACGAGCCGGTGGCGTTGTCGGATACTGCCCTGGAGAAGATCCGGGCCCGCTCGCACGTGCGTTCGCCGCTGAGTCGGATGAGCATCCAGTCCAAACTCATCCTGATGCTGGTGCTGTGCACCGTGCTGGCCGCGGCGATCGTCGGCGGCATCGCCTACCAGACCGGCCGCAACTCGCTGCGGATCGGGGCGATCAACCGGTTCACCGAGATCCGGGAGTCGCAGAGCCGCACCCTCGACACCCAGGTGACCGCCCTGCGCAACGCCCTGGTCACCTACACCCACGGCGAGACGACCAGGAACGCACTGAAGGACTTCACCGCGGGCTTCGATCAGCTTGCCAACGCCGCGATCACCCCGGAGATGTCCAAGGCGGTCGCCGACTACTACCGGGTCTTCGCCAAGGACACCGAGAAATACAGCGGGACGCGACTGGACGTGGCCGCCCTGCTGCCGACGTCCAATGCCGAGCGCTACCTGCAGGCCACCTACACCGCGAAGCTGCCGACCGACGACCAGGCCATCGCGGCGGACGACCAACGGGACGGCAGCGCCTGGTCGGCGGCCAACGCCAAGTACCAGGGCTTCTACCGGGAGATCGTCACCCGGTTCGCCTTCGAGGACGCGCTGATGCTCGACGGCCGCGGCAACGTGGTCTACAGCGCCTACAAGAACGTCGATCTGGGCACCAACATCCTCACCGGGCCCTACAACGGTTCCAAACTGCGGGACGCCTACATCCAGGCCATGTCCAGCAACAAGGCCGACCGGGTGGTCTTCACCGACTTCGAGTTCTACCAGCCGTCGACCATGGCGCCGACCGCCTGGATGGTCGCCCCGATCCCGCCCGGCGGCAAACCGGAAGGCGTTCTGGCGCTGCAGTTCCCGATCACCAAGATCAACAAGCTGATGACCTTCGACAAGGGATGGGCCTCGGCCGGGATGGGGGAAACCGGCGAGACGATCCTGGCCGGCGAGGAATTCCTGATGCGATCGGACTCGCGGATGTTCCTCGAGGACCCGGAGAAGTACCGGCGGATGGTGATCGACGCGGGCACCCCGCCGGACATCCCGGACATCGCGATCCGCCAGGGCGGCACCACCCTGGTCCAGCCGGTGAGCGCCGACGGCCACCGGGAGGCGCAGAAGGGCTACAAGGGAACGCTGATCACCAGGGACTACCTCGGCAGGGAGACGATCCAGGCCTACGCGCCGATCGGCAACCGGGTTGGCCTGCGCTGGTCGATCGTGGCCAAGATCGACACCGCGGAGGCGTTCGCCCAGGAGGCGACGTTCGCCCGCATCGTGGTGCTGGCCACCACCGGGATCATCTTCCTGGTCTGCCTTCTCGCGGCGTTGCTCGCCCAGGTGTTCCTGCGGCCGATCCGCCGGCTGGAGGCCGGTGTGCAGCGCGTCGGCGCCGGCGACTACGACGTCGAGATTCCGGTCGAGACCCGCGACGAGATCGGCGATCTCACCGGGATGTTCAACGAGATGAGCCGCAGCCTCTCGGTCAAGGAGGATCTGCTCACCGAGCAGCGCGGCCAGATCCGGCAGATGCTGACCACGATGATGCCCGTGGCGATCGCGGAGAAGTTCAGCCGCGGCAAGGAGATCACCGCCCGCGAGCACTCCCACGTCACCGTGGTCTACGCGGACATCATCGGCCTGGCCCGGCTGCGGGTCGACCTGGATGCCGAGCAGTCGATCGCCATCGCCAACGAGTTGCACCGCCAAATCGACTCGGCCGCAGAGCAATACGGTATCGAGCGGGTACGTCCGGTGCGGAACGGGTACCTCGGCAGCTGCGGTCTGACCATGCCGCGCCTGGACAACGTACGTCGCACCGTGGACTTCGCGCTGGAGTGCCAGCGCATCCTGGACCGGTTCAACAGCGAGGCATCGGTGAACCTGTTCCTGCGTGCGGGCATCGACACCGGTCCGGTGAGCAGCGGCCTGGTCGGTGACACCGCGCCGGTGTTCGACTTGTGGGGCAACGCGGTGAACGTGGCCCACCGGCTCAAGAACGGCATGCCGGACCCGGGTGTCTACGTGACCTCACGGGTGTATGACGCACTCGCCGAGACGATGTCGTTCACCGAGGCCGGCACCGTCTCGGCCGACGGTGTCACCGAGCGGGTCTGGCGTCTCGAAGAGCCGCGATGATGTCCGGCCTCGTTGGTTCGGCCTGGTTCTACTGGGCGGTCGGGATCGCCGTCGGCCTGCCGCTGTTGCTGATCGCCCTCACCGAGTGGCAGCACACACTGCGCCGGCGGGGCAGCAGCCTGCTCGGTCCGGTGAGCCTGCTTCGCAACTATCTGGTCCCGTTGGGGGCCCTGCTGATGGCCATGATCGGCGCCACCCAGATGCCGTCCGGGTCAACACCGGTCCGCATCGTCGGGACGCTGGTGGCGATCGTCGTGTTGATCCTGATGCTCTCCGGGGTCCGGGCATCGCTGTTCGCCTCGGCGCCGGACGGCAGTTGGCGCCGGCGCGTCCCGGCGATCTTCCTCGACGTGGTCCGATTCGCGTTGATCGCCGTCGGGGTGGGATTGATATTCGCCTACATCTGGGGTGCCAACGTCGGCGGTTTGTTCACCGCGCTGGGTGTCACCTCGATCGTGATCGGCCTGACACTGCAGAACTCGGTCGGCCAGATCATCTCCGGGCTGCTGATGCTCTTCGAGCAGCCCTTCCGGCTCGGCGACTGGATCGAGACGGACAAGGGCACCGGTCGGGTGGCCGAAGTCAACTGGCGCGCAGTGCATCTGGAGACCAGCGACGGCCTGCGCATCACGCCGAACTCGGTGCTGGCCGCGCAGTCGTTCACCAACATGAGCCGGCCGGCCGGCCAGCACGCCATCCGGGTGACGAGCCTGTTCGCCATCGAGGACCGTCCGGACCAGGTGTGTGCGATGCTGGTGCGCGTCGCCTCCAAGCTCCCGGAGTGCCACCCGGACCTGACCCCGGTGGCGGTGCCGTTGGGAACGATGAAGTACCGCACCAAGATTCCGCTGCGCTCACCCGGCGACGACGGCTCGGCCACCGCGACGTTCCTGCGCTGGATCTGGTACGCCGCGCGCCGGGAGGGGCTGCACCTGGACGAGGCCGCGGACACCTTCTCCGATCAGTCCATGGTCGAATCGGCCATCCGGGCGGTGGTGGCGCCCACCCTGCTGCTCGCCGACGCGCAGCAGCGGGCGATGGTCCCGCACGCCGTCATCGAACGCTACGGGGCGGGCGAGTTGATCCAGGCCGGCGGGACGGTGCCCGAACACATGCTGTTCATCGTCTCCGGCACCGTGGTGCTGACGGCCGACGCCGAGGACGGCTCACGCACCGAGATCGGGACCCTCGAGCAGGGTGGCTATCTGGGCCAGAGCACCCTGGTCCGGCACCCGGTCCCCTGTTCGTCGTTCGCCCTCGACGAGGTCACCCTGGTTCGGGTGGACCGGGAGGCCATCGAACGGGTCGTGCAAAAGAACCCGGTCCTGCTGCAGGAGTTCGGCCGGTCCATCGACGAGCGCCGCGCCAGCATCCTGCGGGCTCTGGCCGACCAGC
>NZ_JBBATF010000076.1:4539-8321 GCF_040398885.1 Mycobacterium sp.
GGCCGGTCCATCGACGAGCGCCGCGCCAGCATCCTGCGGGCTCTGGCCGACCAGCAGTCCCAGGCCGCCGAGCCGGCCTAGGAATCGGGCTACCCGGTTCCGCAAAGGCCGCCCTGAACCGGGTTCACGCCTCCGGCAACTGGACCCAGGTAAGTCTCAGCGGGAAGGTGACCGACATCTGCGCGCAGCTGCCGCCGGACTGAGCGTCGTCCCCCGGCCGGGATCCGCCCACCGCCCGGCAGCCCCTCGCACCCGCGGGGGGCTGCACGGCCCAGGAGCCGCCGCGGGTCAGCCCCACTCGTGGTTCATCGCCCGCGAATCGGTGATCTCGCCGGGCGCCGGCTCGCGCAGTGCCGGCCTGCTGACAGCGATCAGCAGCATCCCGATCAGCCCGGTCAGCGCGCCCAGCGCGAACATGGCGGTGTAACTGCTCTCCGGCGGGTAGCCGTTGACGCTGCGGCTGAGCAGGACCGCGACGATCGCCGCCGCGACCGACGCCCCGACCGTGCGGGCGATGGCGTTGATGCTGGTGGCGACGCCGGTCTCGCCCACCGCGACCTCCCGGATCACCAGCGCCGGCAACGCCCCGTAGGCCAGGCTGATGTAGCAGTTGACCAGCAGGCCGGCCGTGACGATCTGCCACGGCGCGTCGTGCGCCACCGCCAGTAGGCCGAAACCGAGCACCCCCAGGGATGTCCCGACCACCAGCACCGACCGCGCGCCGTAGCGGGCGATGTAGCGGCCGCTGATCAGCGCCGTGGCGAATCCGGCCATCGCACCGGGAAACAGGAACACCACGCTGGCCCGCAGCACGTCCGCGCCGAAACCGTAGCCGCTGGCCGCCGGGGTCTGCACCAGTCCGGTCAGGCCGAGGAAGGCGAAATACAACGCCATCCCGACCGACACGGTCGCGATGTTGGTCAGCAGGATGGGCCGGCGGGTCAGCATCGCCGTGGACACCAGGGGCTGGGCGCACCGGCGTTCCCAACGCCACCACAACACCAGCACCCCGGTCCCGCCGACCGCCGCCGACAGGGTGCGGGCCGACGTCCAGCCCCAGAGGTGGCCCTGGGTGATCGCCAGCAGCACCAGTGCCAGGCCGGCGCCCAGGCCGGCCGCGCCGGCCCAGTCCACCGCGCCCGTCGTCGATCGCGGGCGACTCGGAACGACCGCCAGCACCGCGACGATCACCGCCGCGACGAATGCGGCGGAGAACCAGAACACCCGGTGGTAGCCGGCGTCTCCGCGCATCAGCAGGCCGGTGATCACCAGTCCCAGCCCGCCGCCGAATCCGAGCACCCCGGACAGCACCGCCATGGCGCCCATCAGCCGCTCGGCGGGGATCTCCTCGCGCAGGATCGACACCCCGATCGGATACAGCGCGAACGAAGCCCCCTGCAGCACCCGCGCCGCGATCAGAAGCGGCAACGACGAGGTGGTCGCGCCGAGCACGGACCCGGCCAGTACCAGGGCCAGCACGACGATCAACACCCGCTTCTTGACGTGCAGGTCGGCCAGTCGGCCCAGCAGGGGAGTGCTTGCGGCGGCGGCCAGCAGATTGGCGGTCACCGCCCAGCTGACGTCGACCGGGGCGACGTTGAGTTGACGCGCCATTACGCCCAGCACCGGAACCACGGCGGTCTGCAGCACCGCGACGGTCAGCGCGACCACGCCCAGGGTCCCGACGAGAAGGCCGGGGCGAGACTCCACAGCCGACACCGCGCATCCCTTCACAGACCCCGCGTTTGATTATGTCGGCTAAACGTCTGTGCGAGGATTCCGGGGTGTCCAGGGCCGTCACACACTTCTTCTCCCCCGACGGCGCAGGCGCCTTCCATCCCTCGGAGTCGGCGCTGAGCCGTTGGGGCAACGACTCGCTCAACGGCCCGGCCGAAGCCTGGAGTGCGACTTCGGAGTCGACGGAATCCTGCCGACCCGGCTGAACCGACGACCTGTTCAGGCCCACCGCCCCGCCAAATTCCTCCGCTCTCCCCAACCGCGATACACCGCTTCCTACGACACCGCTTCCTACACTGGGAGTGAGGCCGGGGGAGACAGCCAGGGGAGGCCAGAAAAATGGGAATGTTTCTGCGGGACGACGAAATCCAGGTCCGAGCCGCCGGCGCCACCGTCGCGGGCCGGCTCACGATCCCGCGGGAACCCCGCGGGATCGTGCTGTTCGCCCACGGCAGCGGAAGCAGTCGGCACAGTCCGCGCAACCGATACGTCGCCGAGGCGCTGCATTCGGCGAACCTGGGGACGCTGCTGTTCGACCTGCTGACCGAGGCCGAGGAAGCCAACCGCGCCAACGTCTTCGACATCGACCTGCTGGCGTCCCGACTGGTCGACGTCACCGTCTGGCTGCGCACCGCCGAGGACGCCGCGGGTCTGCCGGTGGGTTATTTCGGGGCGAGCACCGGGGCGGGGGCGGCACTGCGCGCCGCCGCCGATCCGCGGGTCGACGTCTTCGCGGTGGTGTCCCGGGGGGGTCGGCCGGACCTGGCCGGCGGTGCCGCGCTCGGGCAGGTGCGCGCACCCACGCTGCTGATCGTGGGCGGTCGCGACGAGCAGGTGCTCGACCTCAACCGGGCCGCGGCCGCGGCCATGACGGCCGAGTGCCAGATAGCTGTGGTGGACGGTGCCACCCACCTGTTCGAGGAACCGGGCGCCCTGGAGCAGGTGGCGCTGCTGGCCCGGCGATGGTTCGTCGACCACCTGGCCCCGATCCCGCTGTGAACTCCCGCGAAGCTGTGCTGATCGGTGCCGGGGAGGTGCTGCGGCGACTGGACGGCGACGGGGTGCGCCCGGCGATCCTGGATGTCCGCTGGCGCCTCGACAACCCCGACGGGCGGGCGGACTATCTGGCCGGGCACCTGCCCGGGGCGGTCTACGTCTCCCTCGAGGAGGAGTTGAGCGACCACACCCGCGCCGGACTGGGACGGCACCCGCTGCCGCCCGGCGCGGCGATCCAGGCCGCGGCCCGCCGCTGGGGCATCCGCCGGGGCCAGCCCGTCGTCGTCTACGACGACTGGAACCGGGCGGGATCCAGTCGGGCGTGGTGGGTCCTCACCGCGGCCGGCCTGGCCGACGTGCGCATCCTCGACGGCGGGCTGCCGGCCTGGCGGGCGGCCGGGGGAGCGGTGCAGAGCGGTCCGGTCAGCCCGCCGCCGGGTGATGTGGTTTTGGCCTGCGAGGACCTGTACGCCGGGGCGCTCCCGACGCTGACCGCCGACCACGTCGCCGGCGGCGCGGTGCGGGTGCTGCTCGACGCCCGCGCGCCGGAACGCTTCCGCGGCGAGGTCGAACCGGTGGATCCGGTGGCCGGGCACATCCCCGGGGCCCGGAATCTGCCGAGCCTCGCCACGCTGGACGAGCGGGGCGGATTTCTGTCCGAAACCGCCCTGACGGCACTGCTGGACCACGCCGGGGTCGGCCGCACCGACACGGTGGGGGTCTACTGCGGGTCGGGTGTCACCGCGTCGGTGGTGCTGGCGGCCCTGAGCGCGGCAGGCGTGCCGGCGGCGCTGTTCCCCGGATCGTGGTCGCAGTGGAGCGCTGAGGACCGGCCGGTCGCCCGTGATTGCTGACCGGCGCTGCGGGTGAGGGTGGGGCGCCGCGCGGCGTTGCCGGGCTATGCTGCCAACGTCCGTATCGGCGGCACGGGAAGTGGTAACGCGGATGACAGCTGCTCGGTTTGTGGGACGGTTGGGGGGCGTGGCCGCCGCACTCGGCGCCGGAGCGGTGATCGGCCTGGCGGTCTCTGCCCCGGCCTCGGCGGCGCC
>NZ_JBBATF010000076.1:8421-14360 GCF_040398885.1 Mycobacterium sp.
GCCCTCTCGGGCCGGCCGGAACCCGGGGCGTCCGGCCGCGGGCGTGGCGCCGGCGCCGAGCGCAGCGGCGCCGACGGCCGACGTTCCGGTGCCGCCCGCTGCGGCGACGGTGGCGACGGTGCTGCCCGCGAGGGCGATACCCGCGGTCGCTGCGGCGCCTGCCGCGGCGGCCAGGACGTCCGCGGCTCCCGCCGCACCGGCCGCCGCCTCGCTGATGTCGCTGTTGGGCTGCGACCCGCGGGGACGGCTGATCACCATCTACAAAGGGACCCATTTCGCCATCCCGAACAGCTTCGGTTACTTCATCAAGCAGGTCACCGGCACCGGAACGTTCACCTCCGACACGGTCTATGACCTCGAAGACGAAGACCAGTACGACTGGAACAAATTCACCGGCATCGCCTTCACCCCGCTGGAACCCGATCGCAACTCGGTGATGGTCGGCTGGCGGTACAACCTGACCACCCGGGAGTTCGAGATCGCGCCGTTCTATAACGTCGACAAGAAGCGCATCCTGCCCGACGAGCAGACCGAGGTGATCTCGGTGCCCGCCGGCGAGACGTTCGACTACTTCGTCGACTACCAGGGTGTGACGATCAGCTACGGCGGCAAGACGGTGTACAAGCCCTACCCGCAGGGCCTGACACCCAATGTCTGGACCGCCTCCCGGGTCAGCGGCTGGTTCGGCGGCAACGAAGTCGCCCCGCGGACCGTGTCCTATTACCTGAAGCTTCAGTGACCCGGCTCAGCGGCCTGGCGGTGGCGTTCGGCATCGGTGCGGCGGTCGCCCTCGCGTGCGCCGGCGAGGCGTCGGCCTCCCCGGACGACCCGGGGAACGGGCGTGGACGCCATACCGCCTCCGCCGCCGGATCGGAGGATCACGGTTCCCGCGCCGGATCGGCGCGCCGGACCCGGGAGGGCGAAGCCCCGGCGCCGGACCGCGGCGAGAGACGGAAGTCGTTCTCGCCCAACGCCGATAGCGCTGCGGACCCCGCCCGCCCGAAGCCGGCCGCCACGGTGCGGACGGCACGCCGGGCCCCGGTTGCGGCGGCTGTCGACCCGGCCCCGGTGGCCCGGGAGGCCCGGGAGGCCCCAGCCGCCGACGTCCCGAAGGCAGTCACACCGCCGTTGGTCACACCACCGGCCGCACCTCCGCCGACGGCGGCCGCGCAGACCCAACCGGTGCAGCCGACCCTGTTCGATCCCCGCGGCCACCTCGTGACCATTTACAAGGGAACGCATTTCGCGATTCCCAACCCGTGGGCGATATGGGTCCGCAAAGTCTCCGGCGACGCGACGTTCACCGCGGACTCCCGCTACGACCTCGAGGACGAAGACCAGTATGACTGGAACAAACTCGCCGGCATCACCTTCACGCCGTGGCGGCCCGAGCGCGACGCCGGCATGGTCGTCTGGCGGTACAACCTGCAGAACCAGATGTATGAAGTCGGGCCGTTCTTCGACGTGGACTTCGCCTACGTCTTTCCCACCGACGACGAGATCATCTCCATCCCGGCCGGGGCGACGTTCGACTATGCGGTCGACTACGACGGGATCACCGTCAGTTACGGCGACCGAAGCGTCCACAAGCCGTTGCCACAGGATCTGAGGCCGAACTTCTGGACCAGCGCCCGGGTCACCGGTTGGTTCGGCGGCAGCGAGGTCGCGCCGCGGACCGTCTCCTACTACCTGCACATGAGATAGGGGCGCGCGGTGAAGAGACCCGTCCTGGCCGGTCTGCTCCTGGCGTCGGTGGCGGCGCTGATCCTGTTGGTCGCCGTGATGCGGACCGCGGTGCACCGGAACGCCGAGCCACCGGCGGCGGTCAAGAACATCACCGTCAGCATCGACGGCCGGAATTTCGACCTCAGGGACGGGGTCGCCGAGAAGCAGTCCGCCGCCGGTTCGGCGACCAGGGACACCGCCCGCGTCGTCGGCGAACCGGTCATCGCCGACGCCACCGGCAACGGCGCCCGCGACGCGGCCCTGCTGATCGCGAACGATCCGGGCGGCAGTGGCACCTTCTACTACGCGGTGCTGGCGGTCGACCACGACGGCGCCTACCACGCGACGAACGCGATCCCGTTGGGCGACCGCATCGTCCCGCGGGGAGTCGACTTCGCCGACGGCCACTTCGTCTACCGGTTCCTGGAACGCAAGCCCGACGAACCGATGGCGGCCCCGCCCACCGCCGAAAGGACCGTGGTGATCACCCTCGACCCGGCGACCGGCCGGATCACCCCCGGTTCCTGAACCGGACTCAGCGCCCCTGCGCGGCGAAGAACTGCGCGCTGGCCCCCGAGGCGTCCACCGCGATACTGGTGGGGCCCACCACGTCGGCCGGCAGCGAGAACAGCCCGGCCGGCCAGGTGTGGCCGCCGCCGTTGATCCGGACCAGCACCACCTCGGTCCGGTCGGCACAGCCGATGGCCGACAACTCCTGGATCTCGCCGGTGGCCGCCGGATCGCCCACCAGTGGTCCCGGGCAACGATTGATCTCCCGCCACCGCTCAGCCAGCGCCGGGGCGGAGACGATGGTGCTGGCGCCGCCGCGGCCGACCATGGGGCCGCCCTCATAGGGGACCACGGGGTCGGCGGTGCCGTGCACCGCCATCACCGAGACAGGCCGCGACGGCGCGCACGGCAGGCCCGCAGCGAGCGTCCCGGCGACCGGGGCGATGGCGGTGACCAGATCTGCACGCTGGCAGACCAGCCGGTTGGCCATGAACGCGCCCGCCGACATCCCGGTGACGAACACCCGGCCCGGGGGGATCCGGAAGTCGCGGGACAGTTTCTCGATCAGAGAGGCCAGGAAGCCGACGTCGTCGACGCCCTGACGGTCCGGCAGCGACGCGCCGCGGCCGTCCGCCCAGGAGGCATCGGTGCCGTCGGGGTAGGCGACCACGAAGCCGTACTGATCGGCGACCCTGTCGTACCCGGTCACCGCGGCCTGCTGACCGCCGTTCATCCCGGCGCCGTGCAGATTGATCACCAGGCCGGTCGGCTGGCCCGGCGGGACGTGCAGGACATAGGTCCGCTGCAGCCCCCCGAAGCTGAGCATGCCGGGCGGCTCGGCGGAAGCCGGCGCGCCGGCCAGTCCGGCGAGGACCACCGCGGCCAGCGGGGCCATCAGTCGCGTCATCACGCCCCGTAGTTTGCCATTCCGGCCTGACCCGCCCAGCGGGCCGGGTCCCCCGGCGGGGGAATCCGGTGTTCCATCGCAAAGGGATCCGGCGATCTATTGCAGCGGACGGGGAAATCCCGAAACGTGACCGGTGGGAACCGACTGCGGATCCATCAGTTCATCATCTACGGAGGAACGCCATGAACAACCTTCCCCAACACCGGCCAGTGCGGTCCTGGCTCAGCGAGTTGTCCGACACCTTCACCGGCCTGCCCTCCTGGGTGGGTATGCGCCCACTGCTGGCCGAGGCCAACCTGATCCGACTGGAGGAGGAGGTCAAGGACGGCCACTACCTGGTGCGTGCCGAGATACCCGGCATCGACCCCGCCAAAGACGTCGACATCACGGTGCGCGACAACCAGATGACCATCAAAGCCGACCGCTCGGAGAAGAAGGAGACCCGCGGGCACTCGGAGTTCTCCTACGGATCGTTCATGCGCACCATCACGCTTCCTTCCGGCGCCGACGCCGAGGAGATCAAGGCCACCTACGACAAGGGCATCCTGACCGTCGACGTGGCCCTGCCCAAAGAGGTCGCGCCCGCGGTCAAGCACGTCGCCGTGCAGGTCGCGAACTGAAGCCCCGGAACCAGAGGAGGAGTCACCATGACCACTGCGAGTGACATCATGCACGCCAAGGCCGTCTGCGTCGGCGCGCACGAGACACTGACCACGGCAGCCAAGCGGATGCGCGAGCTCGGGGTGGGTGCGTTGCCGATATGCGGCGACGACGACCGCCTGCACGGCATGCTCACCGATCGCGACATCGTCATCAAATGTGTTGCCGCGGGGCAGGATCCGGACACGGTCGGCGCCGGCAAGTTGGCCCAGGAGGTCACCTATCACGTCGATTCCGATGCCACCGTCGAGCAGATGCTGAACATCATGGAGGAACACCAGGTCCGGCGGTTGCCGGTCATCGACAAGGACCACCGGCTGGTGGGAATCGTCAGCGAGGCCGACATCGCCCGGCACCTTCCTGAGCATGCGGTGGCGCATTTCGTCAAGGCGATCTGCGCTCAGCAAGCCATCCCCAGTCACTGACGAGGGGGTGGCGATGCCAGCGCATGCAACGGTGTCGGCGGTCGAGCACGCGAGCCAGGTCGCTTATTTCTGGGTCGTCGACGTGGCCGACGAATTCGGCACCGACGACACGGAATTCGCCTACGCGGTGCTGCGGGCGTGGCTGCACACCCTGCGTGACCGGATGGGCGTGGAGGCGGCCGCGCACTTCTCGGCGCAACTGCCCGACCTGCTGCGGGGGGTGTTCTACGCCGGCTGGGATCCGGTCGCGGTCCCGATGAAGTACGACGCCGAGGGCTACCGTCAGCGATTCGCCAGGGAAGCCACCATCGCCGTGCAGGATGTGCCCAAAGCCGCGGAGAAGACCACCGCGGCGGTGAGCCGACACCTTCCCGGGTCCCAGATGGACAAGGCCCTCGGCCAACTGCCCGAAGACGTCCGGCGGTTGCTGCGGCCTTAGCCGTCCTGCTCGATGAACTCGATCAGCACCTGGGCCACCTCGGGGGAGAAGAGCAGCGCGAGGTGCCCCAGGCCTTCGATGGCGACGTCGTTGCCGCCCCGGGCCCCCAGTTCGCTGGTCGCCTGCGGGTGAACGACGTTGTCGTGGGTGGAGTAGACGCTCAGTGTCGGTGCGACCACCGCGCGTTCGCGACGCTCGCTGTGGAACTCGCCCTCACGGAGTTGCGCGGCCACCTTGCCCAGCAGCGGTCCGCGCCACTTCACCCCGGCGTGCGGGGTGCCGATCGTGATGCAGTGCGCCACCCGTTCCATGCCGCCGGGGGAGTGTGAATACTCCAGGCAGACCAGGCCGCCCAGGGAGTGCGCCACCAGGTTCACCCGGTCCGCCCCGTTCTCGGCACAGACGCGTTCGACGAAACGACCCAGGCGCGGGACGTTGTTGTCGACGGAGTCGAACCACGGGTAGTTGAATCCGTACAACGGCCCCTTGGATGCTTTGCGGAATTGCCCTGCCAACCAACGGAAGTCGGCGCGATTCTGAAAATATCCATGGACGAAGATGACCGGGAC
This sequence comes from Mycobacterium sp., assembly GCF_040398885.1. Taxonomy (GTDB): domain Bacteria; phylum Actinomycetota; class Actinomycetes; order Mycobacteriales; family Mycobacteriaceae; genus Mycobacterium. The sequence continues at coordinate 13,657 of NZ_JBBATF010000076.1, forward strand.
GTCGTCACCGTTGCCCAAACGCCGGCCGATGAAGAAGTACAGCGGGATCAGCGGCTGGGTGGTCATTACGTAGTACAACTCCTGCAGCATCGCCTTGACCTGATCCTGGCCCGGTCGGCGTTCGACGTACCGTGCCATGAGTGCGAAGGTGCCGAAGAGGTACACCACGGCCGGCAGGAGCAGGAGGACGACCACGACGAGGACGAGTAGTTCGGTAGACCTGAGCGACACGGCAGGAAGTGTAACGCGGCCGTTGTTGTGAGCCGCCGCACAACCAACCCGGCCACGGTAGCCGAAGCAGTCGCCCGTAAATTCGGCAGTCGGCACCATAGTCACCGCAACTGATCGCTCTCGGGGAAGGCGCGCATATGTTCGCTCAGCAGACGACGGACACCGTCGAGGCCGTCGACCCCGCCGTCGCAAAGGCCGCCTGCCCGGCGGTGTTCATCGCCGCTGGCGCCGGGATCACCGCACTGCTGCCGGTGGCCGCGGAACAGGCTGCGGCACACCCGGAGACGCCGATCATGGTCATCCACGCGTTCCCCGGCGCCGACGAACCGCCGCCGGCGGGCGAACTCGAAGCGCTTGCCGACGGTGGCGCCGACGTTCACGTCTCAGCCGAGATCACCCCGGCACTTCTGCATGAGCTGATGCCGCACACTCCGTTCAACGTGTACCTGGGCGGGCCGGCCGAATTCACCGAC
>NZ_JBBATF010000077.1:0-12982 GCF_040398885.1 Mycobacterium sp.
GCCGGCCGGCCCGGACGCCCCTGCGGGGATCCGGGAACACGTCGGCGCTGCTGCCCCGACCCACTCGTCCGGCGGGGTGCGGCGGACTTCTGCGGGGCCGGTGCGGCGGCGACCGGAGCCTGATACGGCGCGACCTCGCCGACCAGATCCAGCACCGCGGGGGAGTCGGATGCCACCTGCTGCGGCGCGGCGGTGATGCCGGCCTTGCGCAGCAGCGCCTGGGTCTCCTTGCGCTGCTCGGGCAGTACCACGGTGACGACGTCACCGGTCCGGCCGGCCCGCGCGGTGCGCCCGGAGCGGTGCAGGTAGGCCTTGTGCTCGGCGGGCGGGTCGATGTGCACCACGAGTTCGACGTCGTCGACGTGGACGCCGCGGGCGGCGATGTCGGTGGCCACCAGCACCCGGGCCGTCCCGGCGGTGAAGGCCGCCAGGTTGCGGTCCCGGGCCGGCTGGGACAGGTTGCCGTGCAGGTCCACCGACGGGATACCGGACTCGGTCAGCTGGCGGGCCAGTTTGCGGGCCTGGTGCTTGGTGCGCATGAACAGGATTCGGCGGCCGCTGCCCGAGGCGAGCGTGTGCACCAGATCCTTCTTGGCGTCGGCGCCGGCGACGCAGAACACGTGGTGGGTCATCGCCGCGACGGGGGAGTTCTGGCTGTCCACCGAATGCGACACCGGATCGGTCAGGAACCGGGTGACCAGTTTGTCCACCCCGTTGTCCAGGGTCGCCGAGAACAGCAGGCGCTGCCCGCCGCGCGGGGTGGCCGCCAGGATCCGGGTGACGCCGGGCAGGAACCCGAGGTCGGCCATGTGGTCGGCCTCGTCGATCACGGTGACCTCGACGCCGTCGAGGGCGACCAGGCGCTGGCGCATCAGATCCTCCAGCCTGCCCGGGCAGGCCACCACGATGTCGACGCCGGACTGCAGCGCCCTGACCTGACGTGCCTGAGGCACCCCGCCGAAGATGGTGGTGATCCGGAGGCCGTAGGCGGCCGCCAGCGGTTCCAGCGTCGCGGTGATCTGGGTGGCCAGTTCGCGGGTCGGGGCGAGCACCAGACCCGCGGGCCGGCTCGGCCGGCGCTTGGTGTCGGCCAGCCGGGCCACCAGCGGGATGGAGAAGGCCAGCGTCTTGCCGCTGCCGGTTTTGCCGCGGCCCAGGACGTCGCGCCCGGCCAGGGTGTCCGGCAGGGTCGCGGCCTGGATCGGGAAGGGGCTGTCGAGGCCGGCGTCGGTGAGGGACCGCACCAGCGGCGCGGGCACGCCGAGGGCGGCGAAGGTGGTCGGGACAGTCATGGGGTTGCCTTTCGGGCATGGGCGCGCAAGTCGGCGGGCGACGGTCGTCGTCGCGCAGGATTCGGGCGCTCGGTGGGCGAGATTGCCGGTGGGCAATATCGGTTCGCCGCGAGACGTGTTGCGCTGCGAGGCGCGAATCATTCGGACTGGCGCTGTGATTCGCCCCGCGTTCGGGGGCGGCGCCGGTGGAGTGAAGGCGTTCCACGACGTGCCGGCCTCCCATGCAGGAGTCCGGCGTTGAGACGAGTGTAACAGGGGACGGTGTCGGGGCCTGCCCGGAACCTTCCTGCCAGCACCGACGCCCGGCTGTGGCGCGCCCGACGCCGTTTGTTTGCTGCGATCCGCGCCGACGTGCCCATCGCCCGGTTCTGGGCACGCCCGGGGTGTGGCTATGATTCAGGTGTCCTTGGTGACGTCTGACCCTTCGACAGCAGTCCTGGAGTGATTCGGTGAGGTTCCCTCGACCTGCACGCACGACCAGTCTCGTGGTCGTGGGCTTGCTCTGTGGTGTCCTCGCCAGCGACGTCGCCGGGCTACCCGGCTGCCACGACGGCTGCAAGACGGCCACGGCCACCGCGGCCGCTCCGGTCAAGCCGGCGCCGGCCAGGCCCCCGGTGATGGGGTTGGCGCCGTTCGACGGCGCCGAGGACGTCAGCCCGCTGACCAAGCCGGTGGTGGACGTCTTCGACGGCAAGATCACCGACGTCTCGCTCTACGACGACTGGGGCAACGTAGTCGAGGGGAAGATCAGCAAGGACGGCAAGTCCTGGGAGCCCACTCAGCGGCTGAACTTCGCGCGCAACTACACCATGACGGTCGCCAGCAAGAGCGCCGCCGGGGTGCCGCTGTCCCGCACCAGCACGTTCAGCACAGCCGTGGCGGGCAACTACATTCACCCCTACATCGAGGTGCAGGGCGGCTTCGCGCCCAACCCCGATGTGCGCTACGGCGTCGCCACCATCGTCATCGCGCACTTCGACGAGGCCGTCGCCGACAAGCAACTGGCCGAGAAGAACATGATCGTGCGCACCGACCCGCCGGTGCAGGGAACGTGGAACTGGATCAGCGACTCCGTCGCGCACTGGCGCCCCGAGCACTACTACGCGCCGGGCACCCGAATCAACGTGGATATCAACGCCTTCGGGCTCAAGCTCGGCGACGACCTCTACGGCCAGGCCGACGCGCACGCGACCATCAACATCGGCGCCTCGCACCTGGCCGTCGCCAACGACATCACCAAACAGATCAGCGTCTTCGACAACGGCCGTCTGGTGCGCACCATGCCCACCTCGATGGGCCGCGGCGGCACCACGGTGGTCGCCGGCAAGACCTTCCACTGGTGGACACCGTCGGGGACCTACACCGTGCTCGACAGGGGCGAGGTCGTCACCATGGACTCGCAGACCTACGGAATCCCGCCGGGCAACGCCGACAGCTACAGGCGCAGGATCGGCTGGGCCACCCGGATCAGCACCGACGGCATCTATCTCCACGAGATGAACGACACCATCTGGGCGCAGGGCAACACCAACCTCTCGCACGGTTGCCTGAACCTCAACACCGAGAACGCCAAATGGTTCTTCGGCTTCGTCCAGCCCGGCGACCCGGTGGAGATCCGTCACACCGGCGGCCCGGCGCTGACCGTCGCGGAGGGCGGCAGCTGGGGTGTGCCGTGGAACGACTGGGTCAAGGGAAGCGCCTTCTCGCCCCACCAGAACCCGCCGCCTCCGCCGGCGGCCGAGACCCTCACCGCCCCCGGCCCCTGACCGGACCGGCCTGGCGATCTGCTGCTCGGTGATCGCCGGCGACTGGCCGATGCGCACCGATACGCCGTTCATGACGCTGTGCCGGGACGGCGGGCCGGCCACCCCCAGCGTGACACGCCGCCGGCGGTGGCGCGGAAGCAGATGATGGCTTAGGCGCGGGCCTTGCGGGTGTCGACGAAGGACTTCACGCACAGGCCGACGAAGATCAGGCACAGCACGGCGAACACCGCCTGAACCCCGACGGCGGTGGCCCGTTGCACCGGTTCTCCGGACAGCAGCGCCGGCACCTTGGTGAAACTGCGTGCGGTGCCGAGGAATCCGAGCAGACCGACCAGTGCGGCGATGTGGCCGCCGAGTTTGGGGTTCCTGCGGCACAGGATGCCCGCGCCGGCCAGGAGCAGCCCGAAGACCGCCGGGATGAGTGCTGTCACCGATGCGGCGCCGGAGAGCAGATACGACCCGACGCCCAGCACGAGGAAGATCGCAGCGAAGCTGAGGATGACGCGCGGCATATTCATAGCCCGCAGACTACCGGCCTGCCGGCGCGGCCAGGCTCCGGGCCAGGCCGGGCAAGCCGCCGGTCTCTCTCCTACAGCCCGAGTTCGGTGTGCATGTCGTCGATGCCGCGCCGCATGGCGTCGAGGGTCTCCTGTCGGGCCCGCATCTTGGATGCGTAGTGGGCCTTGGCGTCGAGAGTCGCCGCGAATTCCTTGGCGGCCTCCACACCGCGCTCCAGCACCAGGTCGGGCATGGCCAGTTCGTCCACCCATCCGCCGGCCACCGCGGTGTCGGTCAGGTAGACCCGGGCCAGACCGACCGCCTGCTGGTAGGCCGAACGCGTCAGCCGCAGTTTGAGGACCTCCAGCCCCGGCCACGGAATGACCATGCCGTTGATCACCTCGTTGGCGTGGAACTTGTAGCCCGGGGCGGCGATCCGGTGATCGACGCTGCACGCCAGGAACGCCCCCATGGCGATGGCGTGCCCGGTGACGGCCGCCACGACCGGCTTGCGGAACGACAACAGCCGGTGGGACAACTCGAATCCCCCCTTGAGCATGTCGAGCACGGCGTGGGGGTCCCCGGATCCGAACACCTTCAGGTCGAAGCCGCCGCTGAACACCTTCTGGTTGCCCGCGAGGACCACGGCGCCGGCGTCGTCGGCCTCGGCCTGGTCGAAGGCCTTGTTGATCTCGCCCAGCATGGCCGGGCCCAGAACGTTCACCTTGCCGTCGTCCATGGTGATCACGGCGATCGCCCAGTCCCGGTGGTAGCTGACGCTCATCGGTGCTCCTCCTTCACTCGTGTGGGCCATGACGTTACCCAGGCCGTTCGGACCCGCGCCGGCCGACCGGTCCGCAAATTTCTCAGCAAAGCTTCAGGTGGCTACCATGTACTTCCATGCGCGCATCGGTGGTCGTCGGTCGCGTCGGGGCTCTGGCGGTGGCACTGGGCATCGGTGCCGCCGGATCGCTCGGCGTCGCCTCCGCAGCACCCGCCGACGACTCATCCTCGGGTACCGAGGCGTCGTCGTCGTCCACCCCCGCCGCCGGCACCCAGTCGGCCCGCGGTCCGCGGGCCGCGACCCGTTCTCGCGGCGGCGCCGCCCGCGATGCCGGTGAAGTCCCGAAAAGCACACGCCGGCAGGACAATCCGGCACCGGCGGCGGTGTCGACGCGCCCGATCAAGCCTGCCCCGGCGGTCGCCGAACCCGCCGCACCGGACCGGATCGTTCCCGACGCGCCGACCCGACTCCCGGCCCCGGCGTTCGCCCAGGTCCGCCCTGCCCCGGAGCGCCCCGCCCCGGTGGTGTCGCCGGCGGTCCGCGTCGCCGCACCGACGGTGACCCCGGCCCCGCCCGCACTGGAGGCGGCCGTCGCGCCCCGCGTCGCCCCGGCCGCGACCGTCGGCGCCCTCACGTCCGTGCCCACCCCGTTCAGCACCAACGGGCGGGTCACTCCCCTCCAATCCGCAATGGAGTGGGCCGTCTTCGCCGCGGTGCGGCGGTTGGGCCGCCCCGACCCGGGGCCCACGCCGGCGGCGACGGTGACCACCGGGCAGGCCGCGGCCCCCGCGGCGGCCGCCAGGCGGTCGTTCCTCTCGCTGTTCTCCAACAAGACCCCGACGGTGGCCCCGACACAGGGCGTTCAGGGTCCCACCGGGAGCATCGCCGGCACCCTCAACGCGGCCGACGCCGACGGCGACCCGCTCACCGTCACCGTGGTCGCCGCCCCGAAGTACGGGACCGTGGTGGTCGACCAGAGCGGCCGCTTCCTCTACACCCCGGACAAGGCCGCGGCGCACACCGGCGTCACCGACCAGTTCACCCTGGCGGTCAGCGACGAGGCTTCCGGTTTCCACCTGCACGGCCTGGCATCGTTCCTGCGCGGCCCCTCCGGGCGGAACCCTCACACGGCGACCCGCACCGTCACGGTCACCGTGGCCCCGGTCAACGCCGCACCGACCGGCAACGCCACGGTCGGCGCCCCCGCCCCCGCCACCGGCGTGGTCACCGGCGCGGTGCTCGGCGCCGACGCCGACGGCGACGCCCTGACCTACACCGGTTCGGCCACCACCGTCAAGGGCGCCGCGGTGGTCGGCGCCGGCGGGGGTTTCACCTACACGCCGACCGCCGCCGCGCGGCACCGCGCCGCGGCGCTGAATGCGAGCACCGCCGACAGGACCGACACCTTCACCGTGACGATCGCCGACGGCTACGGCGGGTCGGTGGCGGTGCCGGTCACGGTCGTCATCGCGCCGGCCAACACCGCGCCGGTCGCCTCGGCGACCGTCGGCGTCCCCTCCGCGGGCACCGGGGTGGTGTCCGGATCGGTGACGGCCACCGACGCCGACGGCGACCCGCTGAGCTTCACCGCGCCGGGCAGCACCGCCAAGGGCGCCGTGGTGGTCGGCGCCGGCGGCGGTTTCACCTACACCCCGACCGCCGCGGCCCGGCACGCCGCCGCGAAACTGACTGCGGCGCAGGCGGATAAGACCGATGCGTTCACGGTGACCGTGACCGACGGCCACGGCGGATCGGTGAGTGTGCCGGTCGCGGTCGCCATCGCCCCGGCCAACGCCGCACCGACCGGCTCCGCGACGGCCGGGGTGCCCGCCCCGGCCACCGGGGTGATCACCGGGTCGGTGACCGGCGCCGACGCCGACGGCGACGCCCTGACCTACACCGGTTCGACCACCACCGCCAAGGGCGCCGCGGTGGTCGGCGCCGGCGGGGGTTTCACCTACACGCCGACCGCCGCCGCGCGGCACCGCGCCGCGGCGCTGAATGCGAGCACCGCCGACAGGACCGACACCTTCACCGTGACGATCGCCGACGGCTACGGCGGGTCGGTGGCCGTGCCGGTCACCGTCGCGATCGCCCCGGCGAACGCCGCGCCGGTGATCACGTCCGCCGGCGTCGGCGCCCCCTCGGCGGGCACCGGAGTGGTGTCCGGGTCGGTGACGGCCACCGACGCCGACGGCGACCCGCTGAGCTATGCCGGTGCGGTGACGGCCAAGGGCGCCGCGGTGGTCTCCGCCAACGGGGCCATCTCCTACACCCCGACCGCCGCCGCCCGGCACGCAGCGGCGAAACTGACTGCCGCACAGGCGGATAAGAGCGACACGTTCACGGTGACCGTGACCGACGGCCACGGCGGATCGGCCGGTGCGCCGGTGACTGTGACCATCGCCCCGGTGAACGCGGCGCCGACCGGCACGACCTCGGCGGGTGTGCCGGACGCCGCCACCGGTGTGGTGGCCGGCGCGGTGCTCGGCGCGGACACCGACGGCGACACGTTGACCTACAGCGGTCCCGGCGCATCCGCGAAGGGCACCGTCGTGCTGGCGGCAGACGGCACTTACACCTACACGCCCACCGCCGTGGCCCGCCACGTCGCCGGCCTGGCCGGCGCCACCGGGGCCGACACCACCGACACCTTCGTGGTGACGGTGGCCGACGGCTACGGCGGGACCGTGGATGTGCCGGTCACCGTGACGGTCTCGCCGGCCCGCATCACCTTCGACTTCGTCTACGGCACCGGTTCGCAGTACTGGACCCCGGAGGCCCGGGCCGCCCTGGACACCGCCGCGGCCCGCCTGGCGTCGTCGATCGTGGTGAGCCGACCGGTCACCGTCACCTACGACGTGACCGGCGACAACAGCCCCGGATCAGGCTTGATCGGAACGTCGTTCGCGAAGTTCGGCAGCGGCAGTCCCGGCTTCTACGGCACGGTCGTGCAGACCCGCATCATCACCGGCAAGGACCTCAACGGTTCGGCCACCGACAGCCGGATCGGGATGAACTTCGCCTACCCGTGGGCGCTCGGGGACACCGTGCCCGCCAACCAGTACGACTTCCAGGCGGTGGCCACCCACGAACTGGTGCACACCCTGGGGGTCATGACCGGCCTGGGTGACCCGGCGTCGATCGACCGCAACTGGACCACCTACGACAGCCACCTGGTCACCGCCACCGGAACCGACCCGATCGGCGCCGACTACGTGTGGAATGCCGCCTACACCCCCAACCTCACCGGCGGTGACGGCGGGCTGTACTTCAACGGCCCGAATGCCGTTGCCGCATACGGCGGTCCGGTCCCGCTGTACACCCCGGGAACGTGGAAGTCCGGGGCTTCGCTGGTCCACCTGGACCCGGCCGACGCCCCGGCGGGCACCACCTACCTGATGGACCCCACCGACGGCTACGGCCCCGGCGTGCGGACGCTGACCCCGGTGGAACTGGCGATGCTGGAGGACCTGGGCTACACCGTCTACCAGCCCGGGTCGTATGCGGTGTTGTTCGTCGGGTTCCTCCTGCGGCGCCGCCGCCGCGGTCAGGCCCCGCCCATCAGGGAGCGCCACTGCTCCAGGTCGGACACCCGGTAGACGTAGTTGCTGCGCTTGACCTCCGAGAGGCTGGCGCTGGGCTCGGCCGAATACCAGTGGCCGGGGAAGACCGTCGGGTCCCCGGACAGCGCGGCCAGTTGCCGCAGGCTGCGGAACATCTCGTCGGCATCGCCGCCCGGGAAGTCGGTGCGGCCGCAGCCCTCCAGGAACAGGGTGTCCCCGGCGACCAGTCGGCCGTCGAGCAGGAAGCACTGGCTGCCCGGGGTGTGCCCGGGTGTGTGCAGCAACTCGATCTCGATGTCGCCGACGCCGACCCGGTCGCCGTGGTGGTGGGGCGTGAGGTCGCCCATCGGGATGCCGGTGACCCGCGAGACCCATTGCGCCTCATGGGTGTTGACGTGGACCGGCACGCTGGCCCGCTCCAGCAGTTCAGCCAGGCCCTTGAGTTCGAAGCCCATCATCGACCCGCCGACGTGGTCGGGGTGGTGGTGGGTGACCAGCACCCCGGACAGGGTCATCCCGTCGGCCTCCAGGGTGTCCAGCAGGTCGCCGGCGGCGTAGGCGGGGTCCACCACCACCGCGTCGCCGGTCTCCCGGTCCCCGATGAGGTAGGCGAAATTGCGCATCTGGTGGGCGATCGCGTCGTCGGCGGCGAAGTCGCGGCCGGAGAGCAGTTGGCGGAAATAGAGGCGGTCGGATGCCATGCGTCAACCCTATGCCCGTCTTTGCCGGCGGCTACGATCAACCGGCAGACGTCGGCGAGGAGGCAATGGTGAGGGTTCGTCCAACGCTGGTTCCGGCGGTGGTGGCGCCGTGCACGGCACTGGCCGTCGCCCTCGGCCCCGCCGTGGTCGCACCGGCGGTCCACGCCGGGCCCGCGTTGCCCGTCGTGCAGGTCGAGGCCATCCAGCTCGCCGGCATCGGCCAGGACATCTACAACGCCATCACCCCGGTCGTGCAGTACGTCGTCGGCGGGGTGTCCTACATCGTCAACTTCGTGCCGGTGCTGGGCTGGATCACGGCAGCCCAGATCAACATCAACTACTTCCAGGGCATCCAGCCCTCGGTGGCGGCCACGGTGAACTACGCCGCCGCACTTCTGCACGACCCGCTGGACTTCTTCCCGATCACCCGCGGCTACGCCGACACCCTGCTCGGCGTCGGCCATGACCTGGTGTCGGCGCAACTGCGGTTCCTCGGCTTCGGCGAACTGCCGCCGCGGCCGACCGCGGCCCTGATGGCCCCGGGCCCCCGCGCCCCCGCGGCCGGATCGGGCACCCCGGGCACCCCGGGAACACCGCCCGCGCCGGCCCAGAGCCCGGCGGCCGGCCCGCTGAGGCCGGCGGCCGAACCGCTGAACCCGGCGGCCGAACCGCCGAGCCGGGCGGCCGAACCGCCGAGCCCGCGCCGCGGCGGCGCCACGACCCGTCGGACCACCCCGGCCCGGGACGCCGCGCTCCCGGCTGCGGCGGTGGTGGCAACGGCCGTCGAGGCCCCGGTCGGCGAACCCGCCCCGACCGCCGCCGACGACGCGGGATCCGAGGGAAACAAGCAGGGCAAGCCCGGTCGTCGCGGTCACCGGCAGAGCCGGGGCTAGACACCCGCGGACTCGACGTCCGGCCGTTTGGCTGGGCCCAACCGCACGCTGTAGTCTCTCAAGGGCCCGCGGCGCGGGTCAGGCCCCCTTAGCTCAGTCGGTAGAGCGTTTCCATGGTAAGGAAAAGGTCAACGGTTCGATTCCGTTAGGGGGCTCGGTGGACGCCCGTCGTTCGGCGGCGCCTCCCGGATGGCGGTGTAGCTCAGCTGGTTAGAGCGCACGACTCATAATCGTGAGGTCGGGGGATCGAGCCCCCCCACCGCTACGCAGTCGAAACGAAGTGAAAGAGAGCACGACGTGGCCTCCAGTACGGATGTGCGGCCGAAGATCACCTTGGCCTGCGAGGTGTGCAAGAACCGCAACTACATCACCAAGAAGAACCGCCGCAACGATCCCGACCGGCTCGAGATCAAGAAGTTCTGCCCCAACTGCGGCAAGCATCAGGCGCACAAAGAGTCTCGCTGACCTTGGCACTGTCGCCGAAACTCGTCGGGACGCACTACCGCCACCCCGGCAGCTACCTGGTCGGGCGTGAGAAGGTCCGCGAGTACGCCCACGCCGTCAAGAACAGCGACGCCGCCTACCTCAGCGACGAGGGCGCGGCGGAACTGGGTTATCCCGGCGTGGTGGCGCCGCTGACGTTCATCTCGGTGTTCGGCTACGACGCCCAATTGGCGATGTTCCGATCCGCCGGCGTCGAGACCACCGACAAGCAGATCGTTCAGGTGGATCAGGTGCTGAAATTCCACAAGGCGGTGACCGCCGGTGACACACTCTTCTGCGACGTGTACCTGCACGAGATCCGGCAGGCGCACGGCACCGACATCATCGTGAACAAGATCGTCGTCACCAACCAGGACGGTGACGTCGTTCAGGAGAACTACACGACGCTCGCCGGGCGGAGTGATGAGAGTGGAGAAAGTGGCTTCGACGATGGCACTGCGTGAGTTCAGTTCGGTCAAGGTGGGCGACGAGTTGCCCGAGCGGACCATCAACCTGACCCGGGCCGATCTGGTCAACTACGCCGGGGTGTCCGGCGACCTCAACCCGATCCACTGGGACGACGAGATCGCCAAGCAGGTCGGTCTGGACACCGCGATCGCCCACGGCATGCTCACCATGGGCCTGGGCGGCGGCTACATCACCGAGTGGGTCGGCGATCCCGGAGCGGTGAGCGAGTACAACGTGCGGTTCACCGCCATCGTGCCGGTGCCCAACGACGGTGTCGGGGCCGACATCGTGTTCAGCGGCCGGGTCAAGTCGGTGGACGAGGAGAACAAGACGGTCACCATCGCGCTGACCGGCACCCACAACGGCAAGAAGATCTTCGGCCGGGCCGTCGCAGTCGCAAAGCTCGCCTGACCGATGGCGCTGAAAACCGACATCCGCGGCATGGTGTGGCGCTACCCCGACCCCTTCGTGGTGGGCCGCGAGCAGATCCGGCAGTACGCCAACTCAGTCAAGGCGCAGGACCCGGCCAGCGTCGACCCGGAGGCGGCCGCCGCACTGGGTTACGGCGGCCTGGTGGCGCCGCTGACGTTCGTCTCGGTCATCGCCGTGATCACCCAACGGCACTTCTTCCAGCACGTCGACGTGGGCTTCGAGACCATGCAGATCGTCCAGGTGGACCAGCGGTTCCAGTTCCTGCGGCCGATCGTCGAGGGTGACGTGGTGTGCGCGACCATGTACATCGACTCGGTCAACGAACGGTTCGGCGCCGACATCGTGACCTCGCGCAACGTGCTGACCGACGCCGAGACCGGCGCGGACGTGATGGTGGCCTACACCACCCTGATGGGCCACGAGGGAGACAACTCGATCTCGGCCGGATGGGACCCCCAGACCGGCCAGGTGCTGCGCAAGCCCGTCACCCACGATTAGGCCCCGGGCCTGATTGGTAACTGGCAACGGTCTCGCGCTACACTCGGACGTCGGGATTTCCCCACTTAAGCGCGCTGTCCGTCGGTTCGGCTGGACCGAGGGGGAGCGCGCGAACCATGTGGGGGGCTCTCGGTCGAGGAAGCGCAGAGGGGCGTAGCTCAACTGGCAGAGCAGCGGTCTCCAAAACCGCAGGTTGCAGGTTCAAGTCCTGTCGCCCCTGCTCGAACTGAATAGACTCGAGGTAACCACGGGGCCGGCCCGCACAGGCGGGGCGGCGCCGGCCCGGACCGACACGAAGGAGCATGCGGTGAGCGACGAGCGCGACGGTGCCGACGCCGCGGGCGACGGCGCGCCGAACACCGGTGCGCTGACCCAGCCGCTGCGGCCGACCGGCAAGCGGTCGCGGCAGCGCGCGGGCGGCACCGCGCTGGCCGAGGTCGACGAGATCGAGACCACCGCCCTGGAACTGGATCTGGACGAGGCCGACTCCAAGAAGGCCGGGAAGGCGCTGAAGAAGGCCGGGAAGGGCACCTCGTCGCGCAACCCGTTCGTGTTCGTCTGGACCTACCTGGGGCAGGTCGTCGCCGAACTGCGCAAGGTCATCTGGCCCAACCGCAAGCAGATGGTCAGCTACACGACGGTGGTGCTGCTGTTCCTGATCTTCATGGTCGCGCTGATCGGCCTGGTCGACCTCGGGTTGGCCAAGCTGGTGCTGCTGATCTTCGGCAACAACTAGCGCAGCAGAGTTCTGAGAGAGGAATGACTACCGTGACAACTCCCGAAGGCGAAGTGCCCGCGGGTGATTCCGCCGTCGACGTGATCGACGGAACCGCTTCGGAGGCGGCATCGGACACCGAGGTCATCGACGAGACCGCGGCGCCCGCCGAGGTCGAAGAGGAACTGGACCCCGCCGCGGCACTGAAAAAGGAACTGCGCGGCAAGCCCGGCGACTGGTACGTCATCCACTCCTACGCCGGTTACGAGAACAAGGTGAAGGCCAACCTCGAGACCCGCGTGCAGAACCTCGACGTCGGCGACTACATCTTCCAGGTCGAGGTGCCCACCGAAGAGGTCACCGAGATCAAGAACGGCCAGCGCAAGCAGGTCAACCGCAAGGTGCTGCCGGGCTACATCCTGGTCCGCATGGAACTCAACGACGACTCGTGGGGCGCGGTGCGCAACACCCCGGGGGTGACCGGGTTCGTCGGCGCCACCTCGCGCCCGACCGCGCTTTCGCTCGACGACGTGGTGAAGTTCCTGCTGCCGCGCACCCCCCCGGTCAAGCCGAGGGGCCCCAAGCCCGGCGACGGCGGCGATGTCACCCTGGAGCCGCGCCAGAAGATCCTGGTGGACTTCGAGGTCGGCGAGTCGGTGACCGTCATGGACGGCCCGTTCGCCACGCTGCCCGCTTCCATCAGCGAGGTCAACGCCGAACAGCAGAAACTGAAGGTGCTCGTCAGCATCTTCGGCCGCGAGACCCCCGTCGAACTGACCTTCAACCAGGTCGCCAAGATCTAGAGCTTTTCAAGGAAGGAAACACCAACAGCCATGGCCCCGAAGAAGAAAAAGGTCGTCGGCCTGATCAAGCTGCAGATCCAGGC
>NZ_JBBATF010000077.1:13082-14323 GCF_040398885.1 Mycobacterium sp.
CCATGGCCCCGAAGAAGAAAAAGGTCGTCGGCCTGATCAAGCTGCAGATCCAGGCCGGTGCGGCCAACCCCGCCCCGCCGGTCGGCCCTGCGCTCGGTCAGCACGGCGTCAACATCATGGAGTTCTGCAAGGCCTACAACGCCGCGACGGAGAGCCAGCGCGGCAACGTCATCCCGGTGGAGATCAGCGTCTTCGAGGACCGCAGCTTCGACTTCAAGCTGAAGACCCCGCCGGCGTCCCGGATGCTGCTCAAGGCCGCCGGTGTGCAGAAGGGCTCGGCCGAACCGCACAAGACCAAAGTCGCCAAGGTGAGCTGGGATCAGGTGCGCGAGATCGCCGAGACCAAGAAGGAAGACCTCAACGCCAACGACGTCGAGCAGGCCGCCAAGATCATCGCCGGCACCGCCCGGTCGATGGGTATCACGGTCGAATAGCCGAATAGTTCTGTCGCACAACTGAATACCACCGTGGGAGGGCCCGCTTCGGCCCGTTCGACCACTGCCAACCGCACCTAGATTGGATTGACATGAGCAAGAACAGCAAGGCATACCGCGAAGCCGCCGCGAAGGTGGATCGCGACAAGCTCTACACCCCGCTGGAGGCGGCCAAGCTCGCCAAGGAGACCTCCTCGAAGAAGCAGGACGCCACCGTCGAGGTCGCCATCCGCCTGGGTGTGGATCCCCGCAAGGCCGACCAGATGGTGCGCGGCACCGTGAGCCTGCCGCACGGCACCGGCAAGACCGCCCGGGTGGCGGTGTTCGCGGTGGGGGAGAAGGCCGAGCAGGCCGCCGCCGCCGGCGCCGACGTGGTCGGTAGCGACGACCTGATCGAGAAGATCCAAGGCGGGTTCCTGGACTTCGACGCCGCGATCGCCACCCCCGACCAGATGGCCAAGGTGGGCCGGATCGCCCGCGTGCTGGGCCCGCGCGGCCTGATGCCCAACCCCAAGACAGGCACCGTCACCCCCGACGTGGCCAAGGCCGTCACCGACATCAAGGGCGGCAAGATCAACTTCCGGGTGGACAAGCAGGCCAACCTGCACCTGATCATCGGCAAGGCCTCCTTCGACGAGAAGAAACTGGCCGAGAACTACGGCGCGGCCCTGGATGAGGTGCTGCGGGCCAAGCCGTCGTCGTCGAAGGGGCGCTACCTCAAGAAGGTGACCGTCTCCACGACGACGGGGCCGGGTATTCCGGTCGATCCGGCGGTGACGCGGAACTTCACCGAGGAGTAGGCGGGTC
>NZ_JBBATF010000078.1:0-14240 GCF_040398885.1 Mycobacterium sp.
ACCCTGCGGTTCGATACCGACCGGATGGCGGCGCTGGCCCCGGCCGGCTACACGCTGGCCACCGATATCGCCGAGTGGCTGGTGCGCAAGGGCGTGCCGTTCCGGGTGGCGCACGAGGCGGCCGGGGCGGCGGTCCGGGTCGCGGAGAGCCGCGGTGTCGGACTCGAGGAACTGACCGACGGCGAACTCGCCGGGATCAGCCCGCAACTCACGCCCGAGGTCCGCGAGGTGTTGACGGTCACCGGATCGGTGGCCGCCCGCAACGCCCGCGGCGGCACCGCGCCGCAACAGGTGGCGGTGCAACTGGAGCGGCTGCGCGAGAAGGCCGACGGGCTGCGCACGGGGCTGCGGTCATGACTCCGACCGGATACGAGCTGTTCGCGCAGCGCCGTTTCCGGGATTTCTTCAGCGCCAACCTGTTCTTCAATCTCTGCCTGGTGATGCTGTTGCTCGGCGTCTCGTGGACGATGACGTCGCTGACCGACAGCCCGGTGCTCATCAGCCTGGTGCAGACGATGATGAGCCTGCCGTTCCTGTTCTTCGCCATCCCGGCCGGTATCGCGACCGACCGGTTCGGGCACCGCGTCGTGCTGTTCGCTTCACAGTTCTGGCTGCTCGCCATGCTGACCCTGATGGGTGTCATCGCACTGGCCGATGGGTTGCACTTCACTCCCAGGTCGCTGCTGGCGATGACCTTCCTGGTCGGCATCGGGGTGGTGGCCCAGCAGACCGCCTGGAAGCCGTTCATCCAGGGTCTTGTCCCCAAAAACTCTCTGGTGGAAGCGATTTCGTTCAATTCGCTGAGCACCGACTTCGGCCGTGCGGTCGGACCGGTGCTGGCCGGTTATCTGATGGGTGCGTTCGGCCCGGCCGTGGTGCTGTTCACCAGCGCGGCCTCCCAGCTGGGCATGATCGCGACGCTGCGCAACGCCCCGGGCCGACGCGACTCCGGCGAGGCCGGTCCCGCCCGCCGGTCACTCCGCCAGGCGTGGGCACTGATCCGTCGCTCGCCACGTCTCTACGGTCCGATGCTGCGCTGCGCCCTGCTGATGGCGCCGTGCGGCGCGGTGATGGGTCTGCTGCCACTGGAGGCCAAGGAGAACATCCAGACCGGGCCGATCGGATACGGCGGATTACTGGCGGCGCTGGGCATCGGCACGGCGGCCGGCGGTGCGCTGATGCCGGTGCTGCGCCGCCGGTTGTCTCTCGGCACGCTGACGACCGTCGCGCTGGCGTTGTTCGGCCTCGCCGTGATCGGGGTGAGCCGGTGGAACAGCATGGCGCTCGACGCCGGATTCCTGCTCATCCTCGGCCTGACGTGGAGTCTGCTGAGCATCGCGCACCAGTTCGCGATCCAGTTCGCCTCACCCGAGGACATTCGCGGACTGATGAACTCGATCTACTCACTGGTGCTGCAGGGTGCGCTGGCCGGCGGGAGTCTGCTCTTCGGCGTGCTGGCGCACTACACCGGAGTCAGCAGAAGCATCCTCATCGCCGGTCTGGTGGCATTGAGTGGCCTGCTCCTGGTGCGCCGACACCCGCTAACCACCTGACTCAAGCAGCTCCGAGCATTCCAGCCATCGCGTCTCAGTCTCGGCTAGCAGTGCCTCCAGCGAGCGCAACTCCGCAGTGAGCGCTGCGAGCCCGGCGTGATCGGCCTGGTCGTGCTCGGCGAGTTCGACGTGCTTGGCGTCGACCCGGCCGGCCAGTTTCGACAGCGCCCGGTCCAGTGCGGACACCTCCTTCTGGAGAGCGCGCAAATCGGCACCGGAGAGTCCTGCTGGTTCGGCGCGCGCCGCTGTCGCCTTCGTAGGTTCCCGGCGCGCCGAGATCCGCAGATACTCCTCGACGCCGCCGGGCAGGTGCCGCAGGTGGCCGTCGAGGATCGCGTACTGCTGATCGGTGACCCGCTCGAGCAGGTACCGGTCGTGGGAGACCACGATCAAGGTGCCGGGCCACGAATCCAGCAGATCCTCGGTGGCCGAGAGCATGTCGATGTCGACGTCGTTGGTCGGCTCGTCGAGGATCAGCACATTCGGTTCGGCCAGCAGGGTGAGCATCAGTTGCAGCCGGCGGCGCTGGCCGCCGGACAGATCGCCCACCCGCGCCGAGAGTTGGTCGCGGCGAAAACCCAAGCGCTCCAACAGTTGTGCCGGAGTCAGATCCTTGCCGTCGACCTGATAGGTGGTCTGCAGCCGGGCCAGCACATCGCGCACCAGATCCCCGGCGATCTCGGTCAGGATGCCGGCCTGCTGATCAAGCACGGCCAGCCGAACCGTCTTGCCGCGCTTGACCCGGCCGCTGTCGGGAACGACGGTGCCGGCGATGAGGCCCAGCAGGGTGGACTTGCCGGCCCCGTTGGCGCCGACGATGCCGGTGCGCTCGCCGGGGGCGATCCGCCACTCGACGTCGCGCAGCACCGGCCGGCCGCCGAAGGACACCGACACGTCCAGCAGGTCGATGACGTCCTTGCCCAGTCGCGCGGTGGCCAGTTTCGCCAACTCCACGGTGTTGCGGATCGGCGGCACCTCGGCGATGAGCTGGTTGGCCGCCTCGATGCGGAACTTCGGCTTGGAGGTACGGGCCGGGGCGCCGCGGCGCAGCCAGGCCAACTCCTTGCGCATCAGGTTCTGCCGCTTGGCCTCGGTGGCCGCCGCGATCCGGTCCCGTTCGACGCGCTGCAGAACGTAGGCGGCGTACCCGCCGTCGAAGGGTTCCACGACGCTCCCGTTGCCGGTGGCGTGGACCTCCCAGGTCGTGGTGGCGACCTCATCGAGGAACCAGCGGTCGTGGGTGACCACCAAAAGTCCGCCGGAATTGCGCGCCCAGCGCGACTGCAGGTGGGCGGCCAGCCAGGTGATGCCCTCCACGTCCAGGTGGTTGGTGGGTTCGTCGAGTGCGATCACGTCCCACTCGCCGATCAGCAACGCGGCCAACTGAACCCGGCGGCGCTGACCGCCGGACAGCGTCCCGGCCGCCGCGTTCCAGTCGAGGTCGGACACCAGGCCGGCCACCACGTCGCGCACCCGCGGATCGCCCGCCCACTCGTGCTCGGGCCGGTCACCGACCAGGGCGGCGCCGACCGAACCGGCCGGATCGAGGGTGTCCTCCTGCTCCAGGGAGGTCACCCGCAGACCGCCGCGGCGGGCGACCCGCCCGGAGTCCGGTTCGATCCGTCCGGTGAGCAGGCCCAGCAGGCTGGATTTCCCTTCGCCGTTGCGGCCCACGATCCCGATCCGGTCCCCGTCGTTGACCCCGACGGTGACGCCGTCGAAGACCACCTGCGTCGGGTACCTCAGACCGAGGGACTCGCCACCGAGCAGATGCGCCACCGGAGAGACCTTACTGATCGCCAAACGAGCAGGCTGTGGGCACCGACGGGTTCGTTGACGGCATGCCCGGTGTGCCAGAATGAGAAGCGCTGTCGGGGAGGACGGCCGGCGGCGAGGGTTCGGCAGGAGCAATGGTGGATCTGAGGTTCTCGGCACTCACGAAACCGCTTGAGCGGTTGGTGGCCACCGCACAGAACGGCTACGAGGTGGCACGGTTCGGCGGCCTGGACACCGGCGTGGTGCCGTCGCCGTTCCAGATCGTCGAGAGCACCGCCATGTACAAGCTCCGGCGTTACTTCCCGCCGGACAACCGGCCCGGCATGGCCGAGGTCGGACCGCCGGTGCTGATGGTTCATCCGATGATGGTGTCGGCGAACATGTGGGACGTCACCCGGGACGACGGCGCGGTCGGCATCCTGCACGCGGCGGGCCTGGACACCTGGGTGATCGACTACGGGTCGCCGGATGAGGTCGAGGGCGGCATGGAGCGCACCCTGACCGACCACATCGTCGCGCTGAGCCAGGCCATCGACACGGTCCGGGACGCCACCGGACAGAGCGTGCACCTGGCGGGCTACTCGCAGGGCGGCATGTTCTGCTACCAGACCGCCGCCTTCCGCCGATCCCAGGACGTCGCCAGCATCGTGGCGTTCGGCTCTCCGGTGGACAGCCTGGCCGGGCTGCCCGGCGGTCTGCCCGCCAACCTCGCGGTGGGAGTGGCCGACTTCCTCGCCGACCACGTGTTCAACCGCATCGACATCCCCGGCTGGATGGCCCGCGCCGGCTTCCAGATGCTCGACCCGGTCAAGACCGCCAAGTCGCGCCTGGATTTCCTGTTGCAACTGCACGACCGGGAATCCCTGCTGCCTCGCGAGCAGCAGCGGCGCTTCCTGGACCGGGAGGGCTGGATCGCCTGGTCGGGTCCGGCGGTCGCCGAGCTGCTCAAGCAGTTCGTCACCCACAACCGGATGATGACCGGCGGCTTCGCCATCCGGGGACAGCTGGTGACGCTGTCCGACATCACCTGCCCGGTGCTGGCGTTCGTCGGGGAGGTCGACGACATCGGCCAGCCGGCGGCGGTGCGCGGCATCAAGCGGGCCGCCCCCAACGCCGACGTCTACGAGGTGATGATCCGGGCCGGCCACTTCGGTTTGGTGGTCGGCTCCAAGGCCGCGGCCAACACCTGGCCGACGGTGGCCGACTGGGTGCTGTGGGTGTCCGGCCGCGAGCCGCGCCCGGGCAACATCGAACTGATGAAAGACGTCCCGGCGCCCTCGCCCGACTCTTCGGGCGTGCCACTGAGTTCGCGGCTCATGCTCGGCATGGCGGAAGCCTCCGAACTCGCCCTCTCGGTTGCCAAGGGCGCGGCCGACGCGGTGGTGGCCGCCAACAACTCGGTGCGGACCCTGGCCGTCGAGACCGCGCGCACGCTGCCGCGCCTGGTCCGCCTCGGGCACATCAACGACCACACCCGGATCTCGTTGGGCCGCGTCATCGGAGAGCAGGCCGAGGAGGCGCCGGACGGCGAGTTCCTGCTCTTCGACGGCCGGGTGCACACCTACGAGGCGGTCGACCGCCGTGTCGACAACGTGGTGCGCGGCCTGATCGAGGTCGGGGTGCGCCAGGGCAGCCGGGTTGGGGTGCTGATGGACACCCGGCCCTCCGCGCTGGTCGCCATCGCGGCGCTGTCGCGGCTCGGGGCCGTCGCCGTCCTGATGCCGCCCGACGCCGACCTGGAGCAGGCGGCCCGGCTCGGCGGCGTCACCGACGTCATCACCGACCCGGCCAATCTCGGTGCGGCCGAGAAGCTGCCGGTCCAGGTCCTGGTGCTCGGCGGCGGCGAGAGCCGAAGCCTGGACCTGCCCGCGGGCAGCGGCGTCGTCGACATGGAACGGATCGACCCCGACTCAGTGGAGTTGCCGGGGTGGTACCGGCCAAACCCGTCCTACGCGCGCGACGTCGCCTTCGTGGTGTTCAACGCCGTCGGCGGCGGGGAACTGGTGCCCAAGCAGATCACCAACTACCGGTGGGCGCTGTCGGCGTTCGGCACCGCCTCGGCCGCGTCGCTGTCCCGCAGCGACACCGTCTACTGCCTGACCCCGTTGCACAACCAGGCCGGCCTGCTGGTCTCCCTGGGCGGTTCGGTGGTCGCGGGGTCGCGGATCGCGCTGTCCCGGGGTCTGGCCCCGGAGCGGTTCCTCGACGAGGTCCGCCACTACGGCGTGACCGTGGTCACCTACACCTGGTCCATGCTGCGGGAGGTCGTCGACGACCCGAACTTCTCGATGGCCGGCAACAACCCCATCCGGTTGTTCATGGGATCGGGTATGCCCACCGGACTGTGGCAGCGAATCCTCGAGGTGTTCGCCCCGGCCCGGATCGTGGAGTTCTTCGCGACCTCCGACGGCCAGGCCGTGCTGGCCAACGTCGCCGGGACGAAGGTGGGGAGCGAGGGCCGGCCACTGCCGGGCGGCGGCGAGGTGGAACTGGGCGCCTACGACCCCGACTCCGACCTGATCCTGGAAGACGACCGCGGGTTCGTCCGGGTCGCCGGCCGCGACCAGATCGGGGTGCTGCTGGCCAGGCCCTGGGGCCCGATCGACCCGACGGCGGCGATCAAGCGCGGCGTGTTCGCCGCCGGCGACATCTGGATCTCCACGGAGTACGTGTTCTACCGCGACGGCGACGGCGACTTCTGGCTGCTGGGCAACCGTTCTGGCCTGCTGCGCACCCCCCGGGGTGTGGTGTTCCCGGCGCCGATCACCGACGCCATCGGGGCGATCTCGGCGGTCGACCTCGCGGTGACGTACGGGGTGCAGACTCCCGCGGGAACCCGGGCGGTCACCGCGTTGACTCTGCGACCGGGAATGAGTGTCACGGCGGCCGACATCGCCGAGGCCGTTTCCACCATGCCCGCCGGTCTCGCGCCGGACGTGGTCCACGTGGTTGCGCAACTGGCGGTCAGCGCGTCCTACCGCCCGGTGGTGTCCGCGCTGCGGGCGGCCGGTCTGCCCAAAGCCGGCCGTAACAGCTGGTACCTGGACCCCGATACAGGAGGTTACAAGCGGTTGACGGCTGCCGCCCGCAGCGAACTCGCCAGGGCCGCCGACTGACCGGTCTGTAGTCTTGGCACCGTCTGATGCAGAGGAGAGCGATGACCGGGAAACTCGCCGGCTGGCGCCGCGGGGTGAGCACCGCCGCCGGAGTCGCGGTCGCCGCCGGCCTGGCCCTCGGCTCGGTCGGAATCACCCACGCCGACCCCTCAGCGTCACCGTCACCGTCACCGGTCACCACCCCCAGTGCGGTGACCAAGACGACGCCCAAGCCCACCGTCGCCCTCGAGGGTGGCGCGGCCGCGGGCGCCTCCCCGACGGCCGGCGCCACCGCGGCCGCCGGCGACGTCCTCGACCAGCTCGCCGACGAATACGCCACGGGCGTCGGCGGCGGCCAGCTCTCCAACCTGCTCAAGGTGTCGCTCAAGCTCCGGGCGATGGGCTACAAGCCGTCCAAGCAGTACCTCGACGAGTTGCAGGTCGCCATGAAGTACCGGCCCAACCAGCTCCCGTTGATCGACGCCCTCAAGGACACCATCGCCTACCAGCAGAAGCTCAAGGCCCAGACCGACATCCTCACCAGCGGGCAGTCCCAGGGCGGCGCGGCGACGGGCGCCGGGTCGGCGCCCGGGCCGGGCGCCCCCATCAGTGTCGTCGCGACGCCGCCGGCCCCCGCCCCGGCGCCCATGCCGCCCATGCCGCCCATGCCGCCGACGCCCTAGAGCCCCCGTGGACCCGCAACTACTCGAAATCCTGGTGTGCCCCGCCGATCGGGGTCCGCTGCTGTTCGTCGAGGACAGGCTGTACAACCCGCGCCTGCGCAAGGCCTACCGCATCGAGGACGGCATCCCGGTGCTGTTGGTCCACGAGGCCGTCGACATCGGGCCCGAGGAGCACCAGCGGCTGATGACCCCCACCGGCGGCGGCTAGCCTAGACCCCGGCACCAGGGGCCTGGCCGGACACTACGCCTGCCGCTGCACCCATGGGGCCGGCGCCAACCATTCCGGACAGTGATCGACTTGGGGAGGTCTCCTGCTCGCGCTGTGCTCCGCCGATCGCGCTCCGGACCCGGCCGTCCTGAACTGCCCGGGCGGTTTCAGCTGGTTCTACGTCGATCTCGTCGACGATCGGGGCCGGGGCGCGACGGTCATCTGGTCCTGGGGACTGCCGTTCCTGCCGGGCTACGCCGGCGCGGCCCGGGCCGGTCAGCCCGAACTCCCGGTCAGCCGCCCCAGCGTCAACGTCGTCGTCTACGGCGACGGCCGCGAACGGTTCTATCTGCTCTCCGAACTGCCCGCCGGGCAGTGCTCCTGGGGTCCGGACGGTCGATCCTGGCGTCTCGGCGACTGCGTCTTCGGTTGGGCCGACGAGCCGGGCCCGGACGGCGCTTCGATCACCCGTACGCTGCGGGGCGACATCGACCTGGCGCTGCCCACCGGCGGCCGGGTGACCGGACGGCTGTGGCTCTCCGGGGCGCTGCGCCGCGACTCGGCGCCGGACGGAGGTGACGCCGAGCGTGACCCGCACCTGTGGACCCCGATGCTGGCCGCCACCCCGGGCGGACTCGAGTTGCGAACTCCCGAAGGCGAATTCAGCATCAGGGGCCGCGGCTACCACGACCGCAACAGCGCCGCACGGCCGCTGCACTGCCTGGGAATCCAGAGTTGGTGGTGGGGCCGACTCGCATTGCCGGGGCGCGATCTGATCTTCTACCGGCTGACCCCTTCGGAGCCGGGGGCGGCGGCGCGCGACCTCGTCGTCGAACTCTCGGCGGACGGTTCGACACGCGTCTGCGAGGACGCCGGGCTGGAGATCGGCCGGTTGCGCCGCAGTCCGTGGGGATTGCGGTGGCCCACCAGTGCCGCCTTCCCCGACCCCGACGGCCGGCAGGTCCGGGTCCGGATCAGCGCCCTTCTGGACAACGGACCGTTCTATCAGCGCTACCTCCTGAGCGGACGCTGCGGCGATGACGAGGCCCACGGCATCGGGGAGCATCTCGTACCCGACCGGGTGGACACCGATCTGCTGCGCCCGCTGGTGCGGATGCGGGTGCACCGGGCCGACGGCCCCAACTCGATGTGGCTGCCGCTGTTCTCCGGCGACAGCGCAGGCCGCTGGGGGCGATTGCTCAGCAGGTCCGGAGGCGTGCGGGCATGAGCCCGGACCGGCCCGGTGTCCAGTTGCTGGCGGCGATGCTGGCGCTTCCGCCGCTCGCGTCGCTCGGGTTGGTGCTTTTCAACGCCGCGTTCTGGACCCGCGGCCGCGCTGTGCCGGCCGCCGCCGCGGCCGCGCCCGGCGGGGTGAGCATTCTGATCCCGGCCCGCGACGAGGCCGCCAACATCGAACGGTGCGTTCGCGCCGCCGCCGCCGCCCGCGGCCCGATCACCGAGATCCTCGTCTACGACGACGGCTCCACCGACGGCACCGGTGAGGTGCTGGCCCGGTTGCAGGCCGATGTGCCGCGACTGCGGGTGATCACCGGCGAGGCGCTTCCGGCCGGCTGGGTCGGCAAGCCGCACGCGCTGCACCGTCTCAGCGGGCACGCCGCGGGCGAACTGCTGCTGAACGTCGACGCCGACGTCACCCTGCACCCCGACGGCGTGCTGCGCATGCTGTCGCTGCTGGGCACGCCGGAGGAGGTGCCCGGCGGCCTCGGCGCGGCGCTGGTCACCGCCGTTCCCCGGCAGCGCGCCGGCGGCTTCGTCGAGCAGATGATGATTCCGCTGCTGCACCTGTCCTACGTCGCCTGGCTGCCGATGCCGCTGGTCCACCGCACCCGCGATGCCCGCGTGCTGGCCGCCAACGGCCAACTCCTGCTGGTGCGCCGCGGCGCGCTGGAGGCGGTCGGCGGGTGGACGCGGGTGCGCACCGCGCTGGTCGACGACATGGCCCTGTGCCGCGAAATCAAAAGCAGCGGCAGGCGTGTCGTCTTCGCCGACGGCCACGAGATGGCGGCCTGCCGGATGTACCCCGACGCGGCATCGCTGTGGCGGGGATTCGCCAAGAACTTCTACGAGGGCATCGGCGGACACCCACTGGCGCTGCTGCTCGTACTGGCGCTGCACCTGGTGTTCTTCGTCGTGCCCTACATCGCCCTGCCGGTGGCGCTGCTGCTGGGCGCCTGGCCGGTGGCCGTCGCCGCTGCGATCGGGGTGGCCGCCAACGTCGCACTCCGGCTGATCATGGCGCTTCGCTACCGGCACAGCCTGCTTTCCGTGCTGCTGCACCCGCTGGCCGTGTGCGCGATGATGGGAGTCCTGGTCGAGAGCTTCCGGTGGAGTCGCCGCGGCGACATCCGCTGGCGGGGTCGTTCCTATCCCGCCCGCGCCCGACGGGAGGCCGCGTGAACGCGGGCGCCGACCGTCGGGCACGGGTGCTGGCGGGGGACGCGCGGCGGCCGCGGTTCCTCGGCTTCGCCCGCGGCTACGCCCGGCGCCGGGTGTCCCGTCGCCTCGACGGGTTGTGGGTGAGCGGGCTCGACGAGGCCCGGGCCGCGCTGGCCGCCCGCCCGCTGATCTTCGCCGCCAACCATGTCTCCTGGTGGGACGTGCTGCTGCTACTGGTTCTCGACGAGGAACTCGGCGGCGTGGGATGGGCCGTCATGGACGCCGAGAACCTGCGCCGGCTTCCGTTCTTCGGCTGGGTCGGCGCCCTGCCACTGGACCGCAGCAGCCGGGAACGCAGCCGGGCGTGCCTGGAATACTCCGCCGCTCTGCTCGACCGTCCCGGCCGCAGCATCTGGATGTTCCCGCAGGGGCGCCAGCGCCCGGCGCACCTGCGGCCACTGGATCTCAAGCCGGGACTGCGAATCATGCACGCGCACAACCCGGTTGACGTCGTCGGGGTCAGCATCGACTACGTCTTCCTGGAGCGCGACCGTCCGGCTGCGATCGTCCGGTTCTCCGCTCCGATGCCGGGCGGGGCCTTCGTCGGCGAGTCCGGGGGAGCGGCGCTGCTGCCCGCCGTGGAGCGCACCCTGCTGGACGGGCTCGCCGAGATCGACGCCGCCGTCATCGCGGCGACCGACGGCGGTCGCGCCCGCCGCCACCCCCGGGACCCGTTGCCCGGCTTCCCCGCACTGGTCGGGCCGCCGCGCTCCAGTGCCCAGGACGGCGTGGGGTCGCGGATGTTGCGGCTTTTGGGCGAGCGGGGAACCCGTGGCCGGTGAGGGCGCCGAGGTCCTCGTGGTCGGCGCCGGGATCGGCGGACTTGCCGCCGCGTTGAGCCTGACCGCCCGCGGTCTGCCGGTGCGGATCCTGGAGGCGGGCCCGCGGCCGGGCGGCAAGGCCGGCGTCGTCGAGGTCGACGGCGTCCGGATCGAAACCGGTCCCAGCGTTTTGACGCTGCCCGAGGTGTTCGCCGAACTGTTCGCCCGGGCCGGTCTGCGCCTCGACGACGTCGTCGAACTGCGGTGCCTCGACCCGGGCTTCCGTTACCGCTACGCCGACGGCTGCGTGCTCGAAGTGGCCCGTGACCCGCACGACACCCTGGCCCGGGTCCGGTCGGCTCTCGGCGCGCCCGCCGAAGCCGAACTGGCCGCCTTCCTCGGTTACAGCCGCCGGATATGGGACGCCGCCGCGCCGCATTTCGTCCGCGGCCCGGCTCCGACCTGGGCGGGGATGGCCGGCCTGGCGGTGCGCCATCCCCGGGCGCTGCTGGCGGTCGACCCGCTGCGCAGCATGGCCGCCGGCATCGACCGCCACGTCCGCGAGCCGCACCTGCGGATGCTGCTTCGGCGCTACGCCACGTACAACGGCAGTGACCCCCGGCGGGCTCCGGCCACACTGAATTGCATTGCCCATGTTGAACTTTCGCTCGGCGGCTATGGCGTGCGGGGGGGTGTGACCGCGCTGGTGGAGGCGCTCGCCGACGCCGTCGTGGCGCGGGGCGGGGTCATCGAATGCGGCGCCCCGGTTGATCGGGTCCTGCTCGACGGCGGTGCGGCGGTCGGCGTTGAGCTGGCCGGCGGCGGACGTCGGCGCGGCCGGGCCGTGGTGGTCAACGCCGACGTGGGAATGCTGCGGGCCGCCGGCCTGCCGGACGCCGCACGCCACCTGCCCGCCGCGGGGGCTCCCTCGATGTCCGGCTGGACCGGCGCGCTGCGCGCGGCCCGGCGGTCCGACCGGCTGCCCCACGAGGTGCTCTTCCCCGAGGATTACGACGCGGAGTTCGCCGACATCTTCGACCGCGATCGCCCGCCGGCGGCCCCGACGGTCTACCTCTGTGCCCAGGAACGCTGTCACGGCATACCCGGCTGGGCCGATGCCGAGCAGGTGTTCGTCATGGCCAACGCGCCGGCCGAACCGGCGTCGGGGTCCCGGGACCCGCAGGTCTGGTCCGCCCTGGAGTCCGCGGTGCAGCAGCGGATCCGGGCGGCCGGATTGTGGGCCGAGCGTGATGCGATGGTCTGGCGCCGCACGCCGGCCGAACTGGCCGCGGAGTTCCCCGGCAGCCGCGGGGCCATCTACGGCGCGGCCAGCAATGACCGCTTCGCCGCGTTCCGGCGCCCGCCCAACCGGGTGCCCGGCCTCCGCGGGGTCTACCTCGCGTCCGGCAGCGCGCACCCCGGCGGGGGACTGCCGATGGTCGCGCTGTCCGGGATGGCCGCCGCCGATTGCCTCGGCCGCGATGTCGGCATCCGGGTGACGGACAAACCCGGGCCATGAGACCCGGCGCATGAGCGGCACCCCGTTGGACCTCGATCCGGTGGCGGCCGCGCACCGGCTGCTCGGTGCGGTCATCACCGCCCGTGGTGTCAGCGCGTTGATCGTGGAGGTCGAGGCCTACGGCGGCCCACCCGACGAGCCCTGGCCCGATGCCGCCGCGCACTCCTTCCGCGGTCCGAGCGTCCGCAACGCCGTCATGTTCGGACCGCCCGGACGGCTCTACACCTACCGCAGTCACGGAATCCACGTGTGCGCCAACGTCTCCTGCGGGCCGGACGGCAAGGCCGGGGCGGTTCTGCTGCGGGCCGCGGCCGTCGAGTCCGGCCTGGGCGCCGCCCAGTCCCGGCGCGGTGCGGCCGTCGGCCCGGCGGCACTCGCGCGCGGCCCGGGCAATCTCTGCTCGGCATTGGCCATCGGCATGGGCGACAACGGGCTCGAGGTCTTCGACGCACGCTCGCCGGTCACCGTCCGACTGGGTGCGCCCGCCGAGGCCGAGGCGGGACCGCGCGTCGGCGTCAGTCGCAGCGCCGACCGGGCGTGGCGGTTCTGGATTCCCGGGCGACCGGAGGTGTCGGCCTACCGGCGCAGTCCGCGCGCGCCACAGCCGGGTGCGAGCGACTGAGACACCGTCCATGCGAGAGGATCACCGCATGAGCACGACGATCCTCGAAGAATTGGGCTGGCGTGAGCTCATCGCACAGTCCACCGACATCGACGCGCTCGCCGCGGCGGCCTCCCGACCACCGATGACGGTGTACTGCGGATTCGACCCGACCGCGCCCAGCCTGCACGCCGGAAACCTGGTGCCGCTGCTCACACTGCAGCGGTTCCAGCGCGCCGGCCACCGCCCGATCGTCCTCGCCGGCGGCGCGACGGGTCTCATCGGTGATCCGCGCGACTCCGGGGAGCGCACCCTCAACGCCGACGACACCGTCGCGCAGTGGTCCGAGCGCATCCGCGCCCAACTGGAGCGGTTCGTCGACTTCGAGTCCTCCAGCACCGGTGCGATCGTCGAGAACAACCTGACCTGGACCCGGCCCATGGGGGCGATCGAGTTCCTGCGCGACGTCGGAAAGCACTTCTCGGTCAACGTCATGCTCGACCGCGACACCATCCGCCGCCGCCTCGACGGCGAGGGCATCTCCTACACCGAGTTCAGCTACATGCTGCTGCAGGCCAACGACTACGTGGAACTGCACCAGCGGCACGGCTGCACGCTGCAGATCGGCGGTTCGGATCAGTGGGGAAACATCATCGCCGGGGTCCGGCTGGTCCGGCAGAAGCTCGGCGCCACCGTCCACGCGCTGACGGTGCCCCTGGTGACCTCGGCCGACGGCACCAAGTTCGGGAAGTCCACCGGGGGCGGCAGTCTGTGGCTGGACCCGGAGATGACCAGTCCGTACGCCTGGTACCAGTACTTCGTCAACACCGCCGACGCCGACGTAATCCGGTATCTGCGGTGGTTCACCTTCCTGTCCCCCGGCGAGCTCGCCGAGTTGGAGGAGGCCACGGCTTCCCGGCCCCACGAGCGGGCGGGGCAGCGCCGGCTGGCCCGTGAACTGACCACGCTGGTGCACGGTGCGGCCGCGACCGATGCGGTCGAGCACGCGTCGCAGGCGCTCTTCGGCCGCGGTGAACTGGACCGGCTGGACGAGGCCACCCTGGCGGCCGCGCTCAGCGAGACGTCGGTGGCGCAGCTGCGTCCGGGCGGCCCGGACGGCATCGTCGACCTACTGGTGGCGACCGGGCTGTCGGCCAGCAAGGGTGCGGCCCGCCGCACCATCGCCGAGGGCGGCGTATCGGTGAACAACGTGCGCGTCGACACCGAGGACTGGGTGGCCACTCCGTCACACTTCCTGCACGGACGCTGGCTCGTGCTGCGCCGCGGCAAGCGGAACATCGCCGGGGTGCAGCGGGTGAACACCGTGTGACGAAGGTCAAACGATCTTGTTGCTCAGGGGATTTGACCTCGGGTGGGCCCCTGACGTAACTTTGTGAAGTCGTTGCGACGCGGCTCGGCCGCAGAGCGCGACGGCATCTCCAGGGAATGTCTCCGGACTTCGGGGCGTTACCACTGTCCGCACGACGAGCACGCGGCATTGCCGCGGGCCTGTTCGCGCGGGCTGAGATGCCGGGTGTGTTGTTTGAGAACTCAATAGTGTGTTTGGTGGTTTTTGTTTGTTGTTTG
>NZ_JBBATF010000079.1:0-13890 GCF_040398885.1 Mycobacterium sp.
GCCACCGCCGCCGGCAAGCCCGCACGCGGCCGGCGGCGCGGTCCTGCCCGGGCCGGCCGCGGCGCCGGGTGCGGCGGGAATGCCGGCGATGCCGCCGTCCGGACTGCAGCTCGTACCGCTGGGCGACACGCTGGCGGTCCCGCCTGCAGCCGATGCGGTGCCACCAGTACCTACAGTGGCTGTTGTGCCTCCTGTGACCGATGTTGCGCCTGAGGCTCTGGGGTTGGCCCATTGAGTCGGATGAAACCGGGTCGGATCAATCCGGGTCCACGACCGGGAACGGGACGCGGCGGGGCGACCGCTCGCGTCCACGCTGCCACCACCGTGCCGGTGACGGCCGGCGAGGGCCGGGCCGCCAATGCGCGCCGGGTCAGGGCGGCTGTCGAGAAGTCCTCGGACACATCGTCTTTCGCGTACCGCTCCCGGGTCGGCGGAATCACGATTTTCGCGGCCCTCTCGCTGGCGGCCGCCCAGCTGTTCAATCTCCAGGTCCCCAGCGCCGAGGGCCTGCGGGCCCAGGCGGCCGGTCAGCTGAAGGTGACCGACGTCGAGAAGGCCGTGCGGGGCGCCATCGTCGACCGCAACTTCGACAAACTGGCGTTCACCATCGAGGCCAGGGCGCTGACCTTTCAGCCGAACAAGATTCGCAAGCAACTCGCCGATGCCCGGCAGAAGGCGCCGGCGGCGCCGGATCCCGACCAGCGGCTCAGCGATATCGCCCGGGATGTGGCGGCCGCGTTGGACAACAAGCCGGACGCACCGACACTGCTGAAGAAACTGCGCGGTAACGAGACCTTCGTCTACCTGGCCCGGGCCGTGGACCCCGGCGTCGCCTCCGCCATCATCAAGAAGTATCCCGAGGTCGGCGCGGAGCGCCAGGACCTGCGGCAGTATCCCGGCGGTTCGCTGGCCGCCAACGTGGTCGGCGGGATCGACTGGGACGGCCACGGACTGCTGGGCCTGGAGGACGCATTGGACTCGGCACTCGCCGGCACCGACGGGTCGATCACCTATGACCGCGGGTCCGACGGCGTGGTGATCCCGGGCAGCTACCGCAACCGCCACCGGGCCGTCAACGGATCGACGGTGCAACTCACCCTCGACGACGACATCCAGTTCGCCGTCCAGCAGCAGGTGCAGCTGGCCAAGGACGCCTCCGGTGCCCGCAACGTCTCGGCGGTGGTGCTCGACGCCAAGACCGGCGAGGTGCTGGCGATGGCCAACGACAACACCTTCGACCCCAGTCAGGACATCGGCCGGCAGGCCGATCGGCAGATCGGCAACCTGCCGGTCACCTCGCCGTTCGAGCCCGGCTCGGTCAACAAGATCGTCACCGCCTCCGCGGCGATCGAATTCGGACTGACCAATCCCGACGAGGTGTTGTCGGTGCCCGGCTCGATCAACATGGGCGGGGTCAACGTCCGCGACGCCTGGGGTCACGGGGTGATGCCTTACACCACCACCGGCGTTTTCGGGAAGTCGTCCAACGTGGGCACCCTGATGCTGGCCCAGCGGATCGGGCCGGAACGCTACTACGAGATGCTCGGCAAATTCGGCCTGGGGCAGCGCACCGGAGTCGGTCTGCCCGGCGAGAGCCCCGGCATCGTTCCGCCCATCGACCAGTGGTCGGGCAGCTCGTTCTCCAATCTGCCCATCGGGCAGGGTCTTTCGATGACGCTGCTGCAGATGACCGGTATGTACCAGGGCATCGCCAATGACGGGATGCGCATCCCGCCGCGGATCGTCAAGGCCACCATCGCGTCCGACGGAACCCGCACCGAGGAGCAGCAGCCCAACGGCATCCGGGTGGTGTCCCCGGAGACCGCACGCACGGTGCGCAACATGCTGCGCGCGGTGGTCCAGGCCGACCCGACGGGAACCCAGCAGGGCACCGCCCCGATGGCGGCGGTGGCCGGCTACCAGATGGCCGGCAAGACCGGCACCGCCCAGCAGATCAACCCGGCGTGCGGCTGCTACTTCGACGACGTCTACTGGATCACCTTCGCCGGGATGGCGCCCGCCGACGATCCGCGTTACGTGATCGGTCTGATGATGGACGCGCCGGTCCGGAATGCCGATGGCACGCCGGGGCACTCCGCCGGACCGTTGTTCCACAACATCGCCGGCTGGCTGATGCGGCGCGAGAACGTGCCGCTCTCGCCGGACCCCGGCCCGCCGCTGACACTGGAAGCCACCTGAGTCAGTCCCGGCCCGCCGCTCGGTAGGGTGACAAGCCGACCGAGCGGGACGGAGGTGAACGGCTCATGGCCGGCGGCGGGCAGCAGCGAAGCGACGCGGGAGAAGTTCCCGCCCTGCGGCCCCGCAGCACTCCGGGTCTGGCGCTGCGACTCCTGGCCGAGCGGGCCGGCGCGGTCGGTGTGCGAGGGTTCGTCCCCGAGGTGCGGGTCACCGGGGTGACGCTGCGGGCTCAGGATGCCGCTCCGGGCGACCTGTTCGCCGCCCTGCCGGGCGCCAGTGCGCACGGCGCGCAGTTCGCCGGACCTGCGCTGGCCGCCGGTGCGGTGGCGGTGCTGACCGACCCCGAGGGCGCGGCGGTGATCCATCGAATGCTCGGCGACCCGGCCCCCGCGCCGGTCCTGGTGCACCCGGCCCCGCGCTCGGTGCTGGGCGGGTTGGCCTCCGACGTCTACGGGGACCCCTCGGGTCGGGTGGTGGTGCTCGGTGTGACCGGCACCTCCGGCAAGACCACCACCGCGCATCTCATCGAGGCGGGCCTGCGCGCCGCCGGTCGCACCCCGGGCATGATCGGCACCGTCGGCGTCCGGATCGCCGGCGCCCAGGTCCCGAGCGCATTGACCACGCCGGAGGCCCCGGCCCTGCAGGCGCTGCTGGCGGTGATGGCCGAACGCGGCGTAGACACCGCGGTCATGGAGGTCTCCAGCCATGCGCTGGAACTCGGCCGGGTCGACGGAATCCGTTTCGCCGTAGGCGGTTTCACCAATCTCTCCCGTGACCACCTCGACTTCCACCCCACCATGCACGCCTACTTCGAAGCCAAGGCGAAGCTTTTCGATCCGGCCTCCCCGGTGCACGCCCGTACCTCGGTCGTGTGTGTCGACGACGAAGCCGGGGAGGCGATGGCGCGCCGCGCGATCGGCGGCAGCGCGGGCCGCGCGATCGGCGGCAGCGCCACCGGCGTGGTCACCGTCAGCGCCGAGGGCAACCCTGCGGACTGGACGGTCGAGGACTTCGTCGCACTCGACAGCGGGCTTCAGGAGTTCACCGCCGTCGACCCGGCCGGTGTGCGCCACCGGTTGCGGATCGGCCTGCCGGGCCGCTTCAACGTCGCCAACGCGTTGCTCGCACTGGCCATGCTCGACGCTGTCGGCGTCTCGCCCGAGCAGGCCGCGCCCGGTCTGCGCGCCGCCACGGTCCCCGGCCGGCTGGAACTGATCGACCGCGGCCAGGACTTCCTGGCGGTGGTCGACTACGCCCACAAGCCCGGAGCGCTGCGCGCGGTGCTGGAGACCCTGCGCCGGCCGGAGGGCCGGCTGGCGGTGGTGTTCGGTGCGGGCGGGAACCGGGATCCGGGGAAACGCCGAACGATGGGTGAGGTGGCCGCCGAACTGGCCGATCTGGTCGTGGTCACCGACGACAACCCGCGCGACGAGGACCCGGCGCTGATCCGTGCGGCGATCGTCGCCGGGGCCGCCGGGGCGGCGGGGCCGGCCGAGGTGGTCGAGATCGCCGATCGGCGGGCGGCGATCGAACACGCCGTCGGCTGGGCCCGGCGCGGCGACGTGGTGGTGGTCGCGGGCAAGGGACACGAGAGCGGTCAGACCGCCGGCGGGCAGACCCGGCCGTTCGACGACCGCCGCGAGCTGGCGGCCGCACTGGCGGCCGCGCCGGACCGGAGGAACCCACGGTGATCGACCTGACCGTCGCGCAGATCGCCGGCATCGTCGGCGGCCGGTTGGCCGACATCAGCCCCGCCGAGGCGGCGTCCACGCACGTCACCGCAACGGTGGAGTTCGACTCCCGGGCCGTCACCCCCGGCGGGTTGTTCCTCGCGTTGCCGGGCGCCCGCTCCGACGGTCACGACTTCGCCCGCGCCGCGGTGGACGCCGGGGCGGTCGCCGTGCTGGCCGCCCGCCCGGTCGGGGTGCCGGCCATCGTGGTCCCGCCGGCCACGGACGACCCCGCGGCCGACGCCCAGGCCGGGGTGCTCGAGCACGACGCCGGCGGGGCGGGTGCGGCGGTGCTGGCCGCGCTGGCCAGACTGGCCGCGGCGGTGGCCGAGGACCTGGCGGCCGGGGGACTGCGCATCGTCGGCCTGACCGGGTCCTCCGGTAAGACCTCCACCAAGGACCTGATCGCGGCGGTGCTGCGGCCGCTGGGCGAAGTGGTGGCCCCGCCGGGTTCGTTCAACAACGAACTGGGCCATCCGTGGACCGTGCTGCGGGCCGGCCGGGAGACCGACTTCCTGGTGCTGGAGATGTCGGCGCGGCACCGCGGAAACATCGCCGCCCTGGCCCGGATCGCCCGGCCGTCGATCGCCGCCGTGCTCAACGTCGGGACCGCCCACCTCGGGGAGTTCGGTTCGCGGGAGGTGATCGCCCAGACCAAAGGCGAACTGGTGGAGGCGGTTCCGGCCTCCGGCGTGGTGATCCTCAACGCCGACGACCCGATCGTCGCGGCGATGGCCGGCCGGACCTCGGCGCGGGTGGTCACCGTCGGCCGCGCCGCGACGGCCGACGTGCACGCCCGCGACGTCGTCCTCGACGAACTGGCCCGGCCCCGCTTCACGCTGTGCGCCCCCGGCGGCGAGGTGGACGTCGCGCTGGCCGTCCACGGCGAACACCAGGTCGGCAACGCGCTGTCGGCGGCCGCGGTCGCGCTGGAGTGCGGCGCGAGCCTGGAGCAGGTCGCCGACGCGCTGGCCGCGGCGGGGCCGGCGTCGCGGCACCGGATGGAGGTCCGCACCCGGCCCGACGGGGTGACCGTCATCAACGACGCCTACAACGCCAACCCGGATTCCATGCGGGCCGGCCTGCAGGCACTGGCGGTGATGGCGCGGCAGCGCAGCGGGCCGGCCCGGCGCAGTTGGGCCGTGCTCGGCGAGATGGGCGAACTGGGGGAGGACTCGATAACCGAGCACGATCGCGTCGGTCGGCTGGCGGTGCGCTTAGATATCAGTCGGCTCGTCGTCGTCGGATCTGGGAGGTCTATGAGCGCCATGCACCACGGGGCGGTCATGGAGGGATCCTGGGGCCGGGAGTCCACCATGGTTCCCGACGCGGACGCCGCGCTGGAGTTGCTGCGCGACGGGCTGGCCCCCGGCGACGTGGTGCTGGTCAAAGCCTCCAACGCGGCCGGTCTCGGCGTCCTCGGCGAGGCCCTTCTGGCGGACGGGACCGCATGAGGCAAATCCTCATCGCCGTGGCGATCTCGCTGACGGTGTCGATCCTGCTCACCCCGGCGCTGATCCGGCTGTTCACCCGTCAGGGCCTGGGGCAGGAGATCCGCGAGGACGGCCCGCCCAGCCACCACACCAAGCGCGGCACCCCCTCGATGGGCGGGGTGGCGATCGTGGCCGGCATCTGGGCCGGCTACTTCGGCACCCACCTGGTCGGCCTGGCGCTGGACGGCATGGGCCCCTCCGCCTCCGGGCTGCTGGTTCTCGGGCTGGCCACCGCGCTGGGCGGGGTGGGCTTCCTCGACGACCTGATCAAGATCCGTCAGGCGCGCAACCTGGGCCTCAACAAGAAAGCGAAGACGCTCGGACAGATCGGCGCCGCGGTGCTGTTCGGCATCCTGGTGCTGCAATTCGCCAACTCCGACGGGCTGACCCCGGGCTCCAACCAGTTGTCCTACGTCCGCGAAATCTCCACCGTGGCACTGCCGCCGGCGCTGTTCGTCCTGTTCGTCGTCATCGTGGTCAACGCCTGGGGCAACGCGGTGAACTTCACCGACGGCCTGGACGGACTCGCGGCGGGCTGCATGGCCATGGTCAGCGTCGCGTATGTGCTGATCACCTTCTGGCAGTACCGCAACTCCTGCGCCGGCGCGCCGGGACTGGGCTGCTACAACGTTCGGGACCCGCTGGATCTGGCGATCATCGCGGCCGCGACGGCCGGCGCCTGCATCGGCTTCCTGTGGTGGAACGCCGCCCCGGCGAAGATCTTCATGGGCGACACCGGGTCACTGGCCCTGGGCGGCATCATCGCCGGGTTGTCGATCACCAGTCGCACCGAGGTCCTGGCGGTCGTGCTCGGCGCCCTGTTCGTCGCCGAGGTCACCTCGGTGGTGGTGCAGATCGTCGCCTTCCGGTCCACCGGCCGGCGGGTGTTCCGGATGGCGCCGTTCCACCACCACTTCGAACTGTCCGGCTGGGCCGAGACCACCGTGATCATCCGGTTCTGGTTGCTGACCGCGATCGCCTGCGGTCTGGGCGTCTCGCTGTTCTACAGCGAGTGGCTGCACGCCATCGGGGACTGATGCAGGACCTGTCGGTGCTGGCGCCGGGGGCCCGCGTGCTGGTGGCCGGTGCCCGGGTGACGGGCCGGGCCGTCGTCGCAGCCCTGTCGGACTGGGATGTGCGGCTGTCGGTCTGCGACGACGATCCGGCCGCCGCCCGCGCCCTCGGAGGCGCGGCGGCCCTCACCCCGGCCGAGGCGGTCTCGCGGGCCGGCGACTTCGACCTGCTGGTGACCAGCCCGGGCTTCCCGCCCACCGCCCCGGTGCCGGCCGCTGCCGCCGCCGCCGGCGTCCCGGTCTGGGGCGACGTCGAGTTGGCCTGGCGGCTGGACGCCGCCGGCCGGTACGGACCGCCGCGGCGCTGGCTGGTGGTTACCGGCACCAACGGCAAGACCACCACCACCTCGATGCTCCACGACATGCTCATCGCCGACGGCCGCCGGGCCGTGCTGTGCGGCAACATCGGTGAGCCGGTGCTCGACGTGCTGAGCCGGCCCGCCGACGTGCTGGCGGTGGAAGTGTCGAGTTTCCAGCTGTTCTGGGCGCCCTCGGTGCGGCCGGCCGCCGGAGTGGTGCTCAACGTCGCCGAGGACCATCTGGACTGGCACGGCAGCTTCGAGGCCTACGCCGCGGCCAAGGCCAGGGCACTGGACGGCCGGGTCGCCGTGGTGGGTCTGGACGATCCGGCCGCGGCCGCCCTGCTTCCGGACGCGGCCGCACCGGTCAAGACGGGCTTCCGACTGGGTGTACCGGCCGCCGGGGAACTCGGCGTTCGCGACGGCGCACTGGTCGACCGTGCTTTCGCCGATGACCTGGTGCTGGCCGCCGTCGACTCCATCCCGGTCGCCGGTCCGGTCGGGGTGCTCGACGCACTGGCCGCCGCCGCCCTGGCCCGCGCGGAGGGCGTGCCGGCCGCCGCGATCGCCGACGCCCTCACCGCGTTCCGGGTCGGCCGGCACCGCGCCGAACCGGTCGGGGTGCTCGACGGGGTGCGCTACGTCGACGACTCCAAGGCCACCAACCCCCATGCCGCCGAGGCGTCGATCTTGGCCTACCCGCGGGTCGTCTGGGTGGCCGGCGGAATGCTCAAGGGCGCCTCGGTGGAGCAGACCGTGGCCCGGGTCGCCGACCGGTTGGCCGGGGTGGTCCTGATCGGCCGGGACCGGGGGGTCCTGGCCGAGGCGCTGTCGCGACACGCACCCGATGTCCCCGTCATCGCGGTTGTGACGCGGGAGGATGCTGGGGTGCATGAGACCAATGAGTCAGTCGTTACTTATGGGACTCGGGTGATCGATGCCTCCGGTCCGGGCCTCGGCCGTCGGGTGATGGCCGAGGCCGTCGCCGCCGCCGCCGGCCTGGCGCGCCCCGGCGACACCGTCCTGCTGGCGCCCGCCGGCGCCTCGTTCGACCAGTTCACCGGCTACGCCGACCGGGGCGAGGCGTTCGCCGGCGCGGTCCGGGCCCGGTAGCTGCCATGGGCACCCTGTGGTCCCGGCTCACCGGCCGGGACGATGCGTCGCAGGCTGGTGGCGGCGGCGGGCAGGCGGCGGTCGGCAGGTTCACGCTGCGCAGGCCACGGTTGGCCGCACCGGCGCAATTCGGCGCCTGGCTGGTCCGGCCGATGACGTCCTTCCACCTGATGGTGGCGGTGGCCGGCCTGCTCACCACCCTGGGCCTGATCATGGTGCTGTCGGCCTCCGGAGTGCACTCCTACGACGAGGCCGGCAGTCCCTGGTCCATCTTCTTCCGGCAGCTGATGTGGGCGGCGGTGGGCCTGGGCGCCTGCTGGATCGCGCTGCGACTGCGGGTGGGATTCCTGCGCCGGACCGCCTTCGCGGCCTTCGCGGTGACCGTCGCGATGCTGGTGGCGGTCCTCATCCCGGGCGTCGGTCACGTGTCCAACGGCACCCGTGGCTGGTTCGTCGTCGCGGGGCTGTCCATGCAGCCCTCGGAGCTGGCCAAGATCGCCTTCGTGATCTGGGGCTCGCACCTGCTGGCCGCCCGCCGCATGGAGCAGGCCTCGCTGCGCGAGATGCTGATCCCCTTGATTCCCGCCGCGGTGCTCGCCCTGGCGCTCATCGTCGCCCAGCCCGACCTCGGCCAGACCGTGTCGCTGGGCATCATCCTGCTGGCCCTGCTGTGGTTCGCCGGCCTGCCGCTGAAGGTGTTCGTCAGCTCGTTGGGCGCCACCGTCTTCGCCGCGGCGATACTGGCGGTCTCGGAGGGTTACCGCTCCGACCGGGTGCGTTCCTGGCTGGATCCCAGCGCCGATGCGCAGGGCGCCGGCTATCAGGCCCGGCAGGCCAAGTTCGCGCTGGCCAACGGCGGCGTCTTCGGCGACGGGCTGGGCCAGGGCACGGCCAAGTGGAATTACCTGCCCAATGCCCACAACGACTTCATCTTCGCCATCATCGGCGAAGAACTCGGGTTCGTCGGCGCCTTCGGCCTGCTGTGCCTGTTCGGCCTGCTCGCCTACACCGGAATGCGGATCGCCCGGCGGTCGGCCGATCCGTTCCTGCGGCTGCTGACCGCCACGGCAACCGCCTGGGTGATCGGGCAGGTCTTCATCAACGTCGGCTACGTGATCGGGCTGCTGCCGGTCACCGGGATTCAGCTGCCGCTGATTTCGGCCGGCGGAACGTCCACGGCGACAACCCTTTTCATGATCGGACTGATGGCCAACGCGGCCCGCCACGAGCCCGACGCGGTGGCGGCACTGCGCGCCGGCCGCGACGACAGGATGAACCGTCTGCTGCGGCTGCCGTTGCCGGAGCCCTATCTGCCCGGCCGGGTGGAGGCGCTGCGGGAGCGGCTGCGCAACCGGCCCGAGGCCGCGCCCGCCAAGCCGGCCAGGCCGCGTCGCAACCCCGCACCGCCGGCGCAGCGCGGACGGGCCGGCGCCAAGGCCGCCAAAGCCGCCGAAGCCGGGACGGCCAACGGCCGGCGCCGGCCCGCAGGGCATGATGGAGGCGCCTCGCAACAGAGGCGAGCCGCCGCGGCGAGGGGCCGCGCGCCGCGCCCCACACATGAGGACCGTCGGTCCCGCACACTGGAAGGTCAGCGTCACGGGTGAGTGTCTCCGGGGTCGGCGGTGTCGGCCGCACGGGCATGAACAGCGGTGACACCGTCTCGGTGGTGCTGGCCGGTGGCGGCACCGCCGGACACGTCGAACCGGCGCTGGCCGTCGCCGACGCGCTGAGCGCGCTACACCCCGGGATCCGCATCACCGCGCTGGGGACCCCGCGCGGCCTGGAGACCCGGCTGGTGCCCGAGCGCGGCTACGACCTGAGCCTGGTCACTCCCGTCCCGCTTCCGCGCAAGCTCAACCTCGACCTGCTCCGGCTGCCGGTGCGGCTACGGCGGTCGGCGCGTCAGACCCGCGCGGTGCTGGGAGAGGTCGGGGCCGATGTCGTGGTGGGCTTCGGCGGCTACGTCGCCGTGCCGGCCTACCTGGCGGCGCTGGGTCGAACGCCCGGTCGCTTCGCGCCGGGCCGCCGGGTTCGCGGCAGCATCCCGATCGTCGTTCACGAGGCCAACGCCCGCGCGGGGGTGGCCAACCGGCTGGGCGCGCGGTTCGCCCGCCGGGTGCTGGCCGCGGTTCCGGACTCCGGGCTGCCGCAGGCCGAGGTGGTCGGCATGCCGCTGCGGGCGTCCATCACCGGACTGGACCGGGCGGCGCTGCGCGCCGAGGCCCGCGCCCACTTCGGGTTCACCGACGAGGCCCGGGTCCTGCTGGTGTTCGGCGGATCGCAAGGAGCCGCCTCGATCAACCGCGCGGTGTCCGCGGCCGCCGCCGAACTCGCCCGGTCCGGGGTCTCGGTGCTGCACGCGCACGGGCGCGGGAACACCCTGGAGCTACCCGACCCGCGACCCGGCGACCCGCCCTACGTCGCGGTGCCCTACCTCGACCGGATGGACCTGGCGTATGCCGCAGCGGATCTGGCGATCTGCCGCTCCGGGGCGATGACCGTCGCCGAGGTGTCCGCGGTCGGCCTGCCGGCGGTCTACGTTCCGCTGCCCATCGGTAACGGGGAGCAACGGCTCAACGCGCTCCCGGTGGTCGAGGCCGGCGGTGGGCTGCTGGTCGCGGACGCCGATCTGACCCCCTCCCAGGTCGGCACCGAGGTGGTCCGCCTGATCCACGACGCCCCGCGACTGGCCGCCATGACGGCGGCCGCGGCCGGGGCCGGCCACCGCGACGCCGCCCGCCGGGTCGCCGAGGTGGTTCTCGACGTGGCGAGGGCCGACCGGGAAGCGCGCCGATGACTGGATCCGTCCCCCCGGTGCCGCCGGAACTTCGACGGGTGCACATGGTCGGCATCGGGGGAGCCGGGATGTCCGGGATCGCGCGCATCCTGCTGGACCGCGGTGCGCTGGTCTCCGGTTCGGACGCCAAGGAGTCGCGCGGGGTGGCCGCCCTGCGGGCCCGCGGCGCACAGATCGCCATCGGCCACGACGCGGCCAACCTCGACCTGCTGCCGGGCGGCCCGACCGCCGTCATCACCACGCACGCGGCGATCCCCAAGACCAATCCCGAACTGGTGGAGGCCCGTCGCCGCGCCATCCCGGTCACCCTGCGTCCGGCCGTGCTGGCCAAGCTGATGGCCGGCCAGCAGACGCTCATGGTGACCGGCACGCACGGCAAGACCACGACCACCTCGATGCTCATCGTGGCGTTGCAGCACAGCGGATTCGACCCGTCCTTCGCCGTCGGCGGGGATCTCGGGGAGGCCGGCACCAACGCCCACCACGGCAGTGGTGAGGTGTTCGTGGCCGAAGCCGACGAGAGCGACGGTTCGCTGCTGGAGTACCACCCCGACGTCGCGGTGGTGACCAACATCGAGGCCGACCATCTCGACTTCTTCGGCACCCCGGAGGCCTACACCGCGGTCTTCGACCGGTTCGTCGAACGGATCGCCCCCGGCGGGGCGCTGGTGGCCTGCGCCGAGGATCCCGGCGCGGCGGCGCTGGCCGACCGCAGCGCCGCCATCGGGGTCCGGGTGTTGCGTTACGGCGGCCCCGGGGGGCGCGGGGCGGATGATCTGGCCGGTTGTCTGCTCGACTGGGAGCAGCAGGGGATCGGGGCGGTGGCCACCATCCGGCTGGCCGGCGAGGTCGGTCCGCGCACGATGCGACTGTCGGTGCCGGGGCGGCACATGGCACTCAACGCGCTCGGCGCGCTACTGGCCGCCATCGAGGCCGGCGCCCCGGCCGAGGAGGCACTCGACGCGCTGGCCGGGTTCGAGGGCGTGCGCCGGCGTTTCGAACTGGTGGGCACGGCCAACGGGGTGCGCGTCTTCGACGACTACGCCCATCACCCCACCGAGGTCCGGGCGGCGCTGACCGCTCTGCGGGCCCTCGCCCGGCAGGGCCCCACCGGCCGGTCCGGCGGGGCCGGTGGCCGCAGCATCGTCGTATTCCAGCCGCACTTGTACTCTCGCACAAAGGCTTTCGCGTCGGAGTTCGCCGCCGCGCTCGACATCGCGGACAAGGTCTTCGTCCTGGACGTATACGCCGCCCGCGAGCAGCCGCT
This sequence comes from Mycobacterium sp., assembly GCF_040398885.1. Lineage (GTDB taxonomy): Bacteria > Actinomycetota > Actinomycetes > Mycobacteriales > Mycobacteriaceae > Mycobacterium. The sequence continues at coordinate 11,972 of NZ_JBBATF010000079.1, forward strand.
GGCCGGCGTCAGTGGCGCCACCATCGCCGAGCGCGTCACGGCGCCGGTCCGCTACCTCCCGGACTTCTCCGCGGTGGCCGGCCACGTCGCCGCCGCGGCGGCGCCCGGCGACGTGGTGGTGACCATGGGAGCCGGGGATGTCACCCTGCTCGGGCAGGAGATCATCGAGGCGCTGAACGCCGGCGCCGGACGGCCGGGGCCGGCGTGATGAGTCCGGATTCCCCCGGCGATTCCCCCCAAGCGCCGGGGGAGTCGGCCGAATCGGCGGTCGACGCCGCGGTCGAGTCGGAGGCCGCTCTCGAAATCGACAGCGTGGGAAAGGGTCTCGCCGACGACCGCCAGGCCGAGGTGCCAAAGCCCGGCGAGGCCGAGGCGGAGAACGACCCGGAGGGGCCGCGCCGGCGGGCGCGGCGGGAACGGGCCGAGCGCCGGGCCGCCCAGCAGCGCGCGATGGCCATCGAGGAGGCCCGGCGGGAGGCCAAGCGGCGGGCCCGGGGGCAGACCGGCCCGGAACCGCCCCGGCTGGCGGACCGTACGGTCCGGGGCCTCAAGCTGTTCATCTGGCTGGTCCTGCTGGCGGTCCTCACCGTGGTCGCCGGGCTGGTGCTGTATTTCACCCCGCTGATGTCCGCGCGATCGCTGGTCGTCATCGGCACCGGTGTGGTCCCCACCGAGGAGGTGGTCGCGGCCGCCCGGGTCCGGATGGGCACGCCGCTGCTGCAGATCGACACCGACGAGGTCGCCGACCGCGTCGCCGGCATCCGCCGGGTGGCCAGCGCGCGGGTCCAACGGCAGTATCCGTCGTCGGTGCGGATCACCGTTGTCGAGCGAATACCTCTGGTGGTCAAGGACTTTCCGGACGGACCGCACCTGTTCGACCGGGACGGGGTCGACTTCGTCACCGCCCCGCCGCCACCGGGACTGGCGTATCTGGACGTCGACAACCCCGGCCCGGCCGACCCGCCCACCAGAGCTGCCCTGGAAGTGATGACGGCGCTGCGACCGGAGGTGCTGGCCCAGGTCGGCCGGGTCGCCGCGCCGTCGGTGGCCTCGGTCACGTTGACCCTGCTCGACGGCCGCACGGTGGTGTGGGGGACCACCGACCGAACCGACGAGAAGTCCGAGAAACTGGCCGCCCTGCTGACTCAGCCGGGCCGGGTCTACGACGTTTCCAGCCCCGATCTGCCGACCGTCAAATAGCGCGGCGCGTTCCGCAGGACCCCGGGACTCCGCGGGAAAATCCCGAGCGACACGCGGGCGCGCCTCCCCGGATCCGGGACGCGCCGGTCATACGGTGCTGGAAGCGAACAACTTGACATAACTCTAAGCCTGAGGTTGAGGTTGAGGGTTTGACCAGGGAAGTCGCCGCAGACCCAGCTCACGTCCCAGCACCGGAGGAACCCGATGACCCCCCCGCACAACTATCTCGCCGTCATCAAGGTCGTTGGTATCGGCGGCGGCGGCGTCAACGCCGTCAACCGGATGATCGAACAGGGACTCAAGGGTGTTGAGTTCATCGCGATCAACACCGACGCGCAGGCCCTGCTGATGAGCGACGCCGACGTCAAGCTCGACGTCGGCCGGGACTCCACCCGCGGTCTGGGCGCCGGGGCCGATCCGGACGTCGGCCGCAAGGCCGCCGAGGACGCCAAGGACGACATCGAGGAACTCCTGCGCGGTGCCGACATGGTGTTCGTCACCGCCGGCGAGGGCGGCGGCACCGGCACCGGAGGAGCGCCGGTGGTGGCCAACATCGCCCGCAAGCTCGGCGCGCTCACCGTGGGTGTGGTCACGCGGCCGTTCTCCTTCGAGGGCAAGCGCCGGGCCGGCCAGGCCGAGACCGGTATCACGGCGCTGCGGGAGAGCTGCGACACCCTGATCGTGATCCCCAACGACCGGCTGCTGCAGATGGGCGACGC
>NZ_JBBATF010000080.1:0-1468 GCF_040398885.1 Mycobacterium sp.
CAGCCTGAATCTCCTCGTCGCTGATGTAGGCGCCTTGCAGACGGATCGGCTTATTGGCCCCCCTCGGCAGGAACAGACCGTCGCCCATACCGATGAGTTTCTCCGCACCGGGCTGGTCCAGGATGACCCGGCTGTCGGTCAGCGACGACGTCGCGAACGCCAATCGGGAGGGCACGTTGGTCTTGATCAACCCGGTGACGACGTCCACCGACGGCCGCTGTGTGGCCAGCACCAGGTGGATGCCGGCGGCGCGGGCCTTCTGGGTGATCCGCACGATGGCGTCCTCGACGTCACGCGGCGCGGTCATCATCAGGTCGGCCAACTCGTCGACGATCGCCACGATGTAGGGGTACGGCTTGTACTCGCGCTGACTGCCCAGCGGTGTGGTGATCTTGCCCGAGCGGACGTTGGCGTTGAAGTCGTCGATGTGGCGCACCCGGGAGGCCTGCATGTCCTGATAGCGCTGTTCCATCTCCTCGACCAGCCAGGCCAGCGCGGCGGCGGCCTTCTTCGGCTGGGTGATGATCGGCGTGATCAGATGTGGAATGCCTTCGTAGGGAGTCAGTTCCACCATCTTCGGGTCGATCAGGATCATCCGGACCTCTTCGGGGGTGGACCGCGCGAGCAACGACACCAGCATCGAGTTCACGAAGCTGGACTTGCCCGACCCGGTGGATCCGGCCACCAGCAGGTGCGGCATCTTGGCCAGGTTCGCCGAGATGAAGTCGCCCTCGATGTCCTTGCCGAGGCCGATCACCAGAGGGTGGTGGTCACGTCGGGTCGACGGGGCGGTGAGGACGTCGGCGAGCCGCACCATCTCACGGTCGGTGTTGGGCACCTCGATGCCGACGGCGGACTTGCCCGGGATAGGGGCCAGCATGCGAACGCTCTCGGTGGCGACCGCGTAGGCGATATTGCGTTGCAGCGCGGTGATCTTCTCGACCTTCACCCCGGGGCCGAGTTCGACCTCGTAGCGGGTGACGGTCGGTCCGCGGGTGCAGCCGGTGACGGCCGCGTCGACCTTGAACTGATCGAGCACCGACGAGATGGCCTCCACCATCTGATCGTTGGCGGCACTGCGCCGCTTGGGCGGTTCGCCCGGGGTGAGCAGGTCCAGCGACGGCGGCGTGTAGGCGCCTTCGACAACCCGGTCCAACGCCTTGGGCTGCTGCTTGGGCTCGGCGGGCTTCCTGCGGCGCGGCTTGATCGGCTCGGTCGCGTTGGCGGCGGGCGCCGGCTCGTCCAGGGGGTAGTTGTCATACGGCGTGCCGATCGGCCCCGGGGCGCCGGGCCGGGACGGCGCCTCGTCGGAGTAGGCGCGTGGATCGTCGAAGCGGCCGTCCGAAAAATCCTCCGCGGCGGAGGGCCGGGGAAGGCTGACGGTCCTGCGGGTGGGCGTCCGGTAGCCGTAGTCGTCGGCGTACGGGGTGCCGTCTCGGTCGCCCCCGTAGTCGCCGCCGTAGTCGCC
>NZ_JBBATF010000080.1:1568-13837 GCF_040398885.1 Mycobacterium sp.
GTCGCCCCCGTAGTCGCCGTCGTAGTCGCCGTCGTAGTCGCCTTCGTGGTCGCCGTACCCGTCGCCGTAATGGGCTCTGGTGCCGAACATGGCGTAGAGCGTCCCGGGCAGCTCGCGGATGGTGGTGCCGGTGATCAGCAGCACGCCGAACACGGCGGCGAAGATCAGCAGGGGCGTGGCGATCCAGGCGGTGAGGCCGTCGGAGAGCGGGCCGGCCATGGCGAACCCGATGAACCCCCCGGCGTGCCGGCGAGCCACCGGGTCGGCCGGCGATCCCGACCACAGATGCCACAGACCCAACACCGGCAGGCAGATCATCGCGGTGCCGAGCACCAGCCGCGGACGGGCCTCCTGGTGCGGCTCGGTGCGCATCAGGATCATCGCGGCCGCCGCGATCAGCAGGGGCAGCAGGATCACCGCACCGCCGACCATCGTGCGCAGGCCGGAGTCGATCCACGCCCCGACCGGGCGGGCGGCGTCGAACCAGGACGCGGCGGCGATCACCACGGCCAGCCCCAGCAGGCCCAGCGCCAGCCCGTCGCGGCGGTGGCCCGGCTCGATGTCACGGGCCCGACCGACCGAACGCGCCGTCGATCCCGCGCCACGGGCGACTACCAGCCACATCGCCCGTCCGGCGCGGCCGCCTGCCGCCGCCGCGACGGCGAGCGGGGACGGGGACGTCCTGGCCGGCTTACGCCGCGGCGGCGCCGGCCGGGATGCCGGCCTGGTCGCGGTCCTGACCGGGCGGGAGGCCGTGGAGGAGCTTTGCGACCTGGTGTTTTGCGACCTGGTCGTGCGCGCGCCGGAGCGAGCGGCGGTCTTGTTCGCCATGCGGGCAGACTAGTGGCCCCGGCCCCATCAGCACCATAGGCCACACTGGTCACACACAGGCTGTTGCCAGACCGAAATCAATCGGTGCGGGGTCCTTGAGAACACCGCCGGCTTCAGCGACAACCGCTAGATCTCCAGCACGGTCGGCACGATCATCGGCTGCCGCCGGTAGGTCTCGCCGACCCACTTCCCGACGGCGCGGCGTACCGCCTGGGCGATCCGCACCGGATCGGTGACACGCTCGGCGGCCAGGGATTCCAGCTCCTGCTCGACCTTGCGTGCGGCGGGTTCCAGGGCTTTGGGGTCCTCGGAGAAACCGCGGGAGGACAGGTGCGGCGGGGCGGCGCTTCGTCCGGTGCCCCGATGCACCACGACGGTGACGGCGATGAAGCCCGAACTGAGCACGAGTCGCTCCCCCAGGGTGGCGTCGCCGACGTCGCCGCTGATGAGGCCGTCGACGAACATCTTGCCCACCGGCACCGCACCGGCGATGTGGGCCTGGCCGGCGGCCAGGTCCACGCTGACGCCGTTCTCGGCCAGCATGATGTTCTCCTGCGGCACCCCGGTCCGGGCGGCGAGTTTCGCATTCGCTCGCAGATGCCGCCAGTGCCCGTGCACCGGCATGACGTTGCGCGGACGCACCGCGTTGTAGAGGAACAGCAGTTCGCCGGCATAGGCGTGGCCGGAAACGTGAACGCGGGCCTGCTGATTGGTGACCACCCGCGCCCCGATCCGGGACAGCGCGTCGATCACCCCATAGACCGCCTCCTCGTTGCCGGGAATCAGCGAGGAGGACAGGATGATCAGGTCGTCGGCGGTGATGGAGATGGCGCGATGCTCGCCGCGCGACATCCGCGACAGTGCTGAAAGCGGCTCGCCCTGAGTTCCGGTGGTGATCAGCACCAGACGGTCCGGGGGCATCATCTCGGCTGCGGAGATGTCGACGACGTCGCGGTCCTGCACGGTCAGGAAGCCGAGTTCCCGGGCGATGGCCATGTTGCGGACCATCGAACGCCCCACGAAGGACACCCGACGGCCCAGTGCCACTGCGGCGTCGACGATCTGCTGCACCCGGTCGACATTGGAGGCGAAGCAGGCGACCAGCACCCGCCGGCCCTCGGCGTTGCGGATCAGCCGGTGCAGGGTCGGCCCGATCTCGCTTTCCGAGGGTCCCACCCCGGGAATCTCGGCGTTGGTCGAGTCGCACAGGAAAAGGTCGACACCGGCGTCACCGAGCCGGGACATCCCGGGCAGGTCGGTGGGACGGCCGTCCGGGGGCAGCTGGTCGAGCTTGATATCGCCGGTGTGCAGCACGGTGCCCGCGCCGGTGTGGATGGCGATCGCGAGTGCGTCGGGGATGGAGTGGTTGACCGCGAAGTACTGGCACTCGAAGACGCCGTGCGTACTCCGTTGCCCCTCAGCGACTTCCACGAACGTCGGGTTGATGCGGTGCTCCCGACATTTGGCCGCGACGAGCGCGCACGTGAATCTGGAGCCGACCACCGGGATGTCGCTGCGCAACTTGAGCAGGAACGGGATCGCGCCGATGTGGTCCTCGTGGGCATGGGTGAGGACGAGTGCCTCGATGTCGTCGAGGCGGTCCTCGATATGACGAAGGTCGGGCAGGATCAGGTCGACCCCGGGTTCGTCGTGCCCCGGGAACAGCACCCCGCAGTCGACGATGAGCAGTCGGCCCAGGTGCTCGAAAACCGTCATGTTGCGGCCGATTTCGCCGATCCCGCCCAGGGCGGTGACCCGCAGCGCGCCCGGGGCCGGCGGACCGGGGGGACGCAGGCCGTCGTTGTTCACCGCGCGAGCCGCTCGGCCGGCGACCTCATCCCGAGGACGGCCGCCGCGCGCATGTCTGCGGCCAACTCGTCGAGCTGTTCGGCGGTGGCCGGCATCTGGGGCAACCGGGGGTCGCCGGTCTCAAAGCCCTGCAGCCGCAGTCCGCCCCTGGACATCGTCACTCCGCCGAGACGGGTCTGTGCGGCGTTGAGCGAGGACAGCGACCCGCTGATCTTGCGGGCGGTGGCCAGGTCGCCGGCGTGGAAGGCGGTCACCATGTCACGCAGTTGACCGGCGGCGAGGTGGCCCCAGACGCTCACGATGCCGACCGCCCCCAGTGCCAGCCACGGCAGGTTCAGGGCGTCGTCGCCGGAGTAGTAGGCCAGGCCCGTCTCGGCCATGATCTGCGCCGCGCCGTGCAGGTCGCCCTTGGCGTCCTTCACCGCGACGATGTTCGGGTGCTGGGCGAGGGTGCGCATGGTGTCCCACTCGATCGGCACCACCGAGCGCGGCGGGATGTCGTAGAGCATGACGGGCAGGTCGGTGGCGTCGGCGACGGCGGTGAAGTGCGCGACCAGACCGGACTGCGGCGGCCGGGAGTAGTACGGGGTGACCACCAGCAGGCCGTGTGCCCCCTCCGCGGCGGCGGCACTGGCCAGGCGCACGCTGTGAGCGGTGTCGTTGGTTCCGACCCCGGCGATGATGCGGGCCCGGTCACCCACGGCGTCGAGCACGACCCGGAGCAGGGCCGCCTTCTCGGCGTCGGTCGTGGTGGGTGACTCCCCGGTGGTCCCGGAGACCACCAGCCCGTCGCATCCGGAGTCGACGAGGCGTAGAGCCAGGCGCGCGGCGGTGTCGCGGTCCAGCCCGCCGTCTGATGAGAACGGTGTGACCATCGCGGTCAAGACCGTGCCCAGGCGCGCGCTGGCGTCGAATCCGCTGGTGCTCACGGGCCCCAAGATTACCCGCTGGGGTTCAGGCGTCCGTAGCGAGCGGGCTGGTGGCCACCTCGGTGCCGTCGGCCAGCACGCCGATCTCGAAGTCGGCGAATGCAGCCGGGGAGACGGCCGCCAGTTCACGCAGGCAGGCGACGGCCAGCCGGCGGATCTCGACATCGGCCTGCTCGCTGGCACGGGTGGCGATGAAGTGTCGCCAGGCCCGGTAGTTGCCGGTCACCACGATGCGCGTCTCGGTGTCATTGGGCAGCACCGCCCGGGCGGCCTGCCGGGCCTGTTTGCGGCGCAGCACGTCCCTGCTCCCGGACGGCTCGCCCGCCGTGAACTTGGCCTCCAGCCCGGCCAACAGTTCCAGGTAGACCCGTCGGCTCGAGTCCGCGGCGTCGAGCACCAGTTGTCGAAGTTCGGGGTCGTCCTCCAATCCGGGTGGGATGACCACCCGGGCATCGTCCTCGGGCACATAGCGCTGGGACAGTTGGGAGTAGGAGAAGTGACGGTGGCGGATCAGCTCGTGGGTGCAGGAGCGGGAGACCCCGGTGATGTAGAAGGTCACCGATGCGTGCTCGAGGACCGCGAAATGGCCCACGTCGATGATGTGCTTGAGGTAGGAGGCGTTGGTGGCGGTGCGGGGGTTCGGTTTGGACCAGCTCTGATAGCAGGCCCGGCCGGCGAACTCGACGAGCGCCTCGCCGCCGTCGGCGTCGGTGCGCCAATCGACGTCGGATGGCGGCAGGAACTCGGTCCTGGCGATCAGCTGCACCCGCAGCGGCGCGGTCTCGGCCACGCGATCACCCTAGTGCGTCGCCAACCCTGGTGCGCCGGGCCGGAGCGGCGGTCAGCCGACTCGGGGCCGGACGTAGCTGTGGAAGCGGTACCGCAACCCGGAACCGGAGTGCTGCCAGTCCCCCGAGGTGCCGACCCAGGACCCGTCGAGCATCGGCGCCATCGCGTCCCCGTCGCCGGCGCACAGGTCGATATCCACTTCCGTGACCTCGCAGCGGGTGGCCGCCGGCATCGCGAGGTGGTAGATCTCCGACCCGCCGATCACCCAGGTGTCGGGACCGGCGAGCGCTTCTTCGACGGAGACGACGACATCAGCCCCCTCGGCCCGGTACCGCGGATTACGGGTCAGCACCACATTGCGCCGGCCGGGCAGCGGCCGGAACCTCGGCGGCAGGGATTCCCAGGTCCGGCGACCCATCACCACCGTGTGCCCCATTGTGAGGTCTTTGAACCGGGCCATGTCCTCGGGCAGCCGCCAGGGAATGCCACCGTCGCGCCCGATCACACCCGAGGACGACTGGGCCCAGATCAGCCTGACGGACACGACCTAGACCGCCACCGGCGCCTTGATCGCCGGGTGCGGGTCGTAGTTGCGGATCTCGATGTCGTCGTAGGTGTAGTCGAAGATCGAATCCCGTTGGGCGAGAACGAGTTCCGGATAAGGCCGCGGTTCGCGGCCGAGTTGCTCGGTGACCTGCCGGACGTGGTTGTCGTAGATGTGGCAGTCACCGCCGGTCCAGACGAAGTCGCCCACCGCCAGGCCGGCCTGGGCGGCCATCATGTGGGTCAGCAGCGCATAGCTGGCGATGTTGAACGGCACGCCGAGGAAGATGTCGGCGCTGCGCTGATAGAGCTGGCAGCTGAGTCTGCCGTCGGCGACGTAGAACTGGAAGAACGCATGACACGGCGCCAGCGCCATCCGGTCCAGTTCGGCGACGTTCCAGGCCGACACGATGATGCGGCGGGAGTCGGGGTCGGTGCGAAGCAGATCGACGGCCGCACTGATCTGGTCGATGTGGTCACCGGTGGGTGTGGGCCAGGACCGCCACTGGACCCCGTAGACCGGTCCCAGATCACCTTCGGGCGAGGCCCATTCGTCCCAGATCGTGACGCCGTGCCGCCGTAGCCACTCGACGTTGGAGTCCCCGCGCAGAAACCACAGCAGTTCGTAGATCACCGACTTGGTGTGGACTTTCTTGGTCGTGATCAGGGGAAAGCCGGCGGACAGGTCGTAGCGCAACTGGTGGCCGAACAGGCTGCGGGTGCCGGTGCCGGTGCGGTCGGACTTGGGCGTGCCGCTCTCGAGCACCAGTCGCAGCAGGTCCTCGTACGGCGTGGGGACAGACCCTGCGATCGGCACGCCGCCCACTTTAACGTCCGAGCCCCTCCCGGCCACCCGCGCTAGGAATGGGTGAAGATCTTCTTGACGCCGCGGACGATCACTCGGACGGCGGACAGCCCCACGACCACCGACAGGACCAGCAGAATCAGGAAGGTGGGCAGCCAGTTGCTCCGGTCGTGTGGCACGTACCACCACACCAGGGTGAACATCAGGGCGCAGACGAACAGGACGACGTCGCGCCAGTTGCCCTTGTAGGACCCGGCGGCGAGCCGCAGTTCGAGGTTGCGGTCGACCGTCGCGATCAGGTCGTAGAGGCGCGCGTCGATGGTCCGTTTGAGCTCGGCCCGCAACTCGACGCTCTCTTCGGGCAGGCTGTTGTACAACTCGATGTCCGATTTGATCACCGCGCGGAAATCGTCCCCTCTGACGGATCCGATCAGCGTGGCCAACGCCGCCCCCCCGGCGACGGGCGCCGCCCCCAGCGCGAAGTCACCGATTCCTGCCATGACACCTCACTCCCTCATCAGGTGGCGGCCAGGGTGCCGCCCACTCGTAGACCCGCCGGCGTACGGCGGCATCGACGGCACCGGTGACCTCGACCGCGCGGGCGGACCTGACCAGGCCCAGGCCGGTGCAGATCCGTTCGACGGACGAGACGGCGCCGGCGGTGTCGTTGTTGCCGTGCACCACAGACCGTAGGGCCGAAAGCCAGCAGAGCGCAACGCGATCTGGCTCGATAAGTCGAACTTCGCGACCTCTGTGCAAGAGCGGGGGGTCCTTTGGTCATCCGGCGGCAAGGGTAGGACCTCCACGAAGCGTCGAGGAGCGAGGAGCGAGAGTGCCGCGAGCAATGTGAGCGGCACGGCTGGCGCGTGGCAGAGGTGAGCGTGTCTCCCTCGCGGAAGAAGTCGAGCGCACGGGCCATCCGGTGGAAGTTCGTCAACTACACGCCGGTGGTGGGGTTCGGGGTACTGTCGCTGCTCTGGTTGTACCGGCACGACTCGGTGAGGAAATGGTTCACCGGGCCGGTGCGGCAGGTGGAAGCGCCGGCGACAACCGGCTAGGCAAGACGACGAAAGCCGAAAGGAAATCGGGAGCTAGAAATGTCGCGAACCCTGTATGTCATCCTCATCGCGGTCAATTTCATTCCGCATCTTGTCGTCTTCTTCGCGGACTTCACGCAGAAAATCCCGGTGGTCGACTGGGTGAAGCGCAGCGACGGGAGCCATTCAGACCCCCGGAACCTCCTGCCTCTCGAGTTCATCTACGCCGGTTTCATCGGCATCTGCTACGGGATCGTGACCCTGTCCTTTGTTTTCGCTTTCCTCGGCATCAGCACGGTGCGCAACGCCGCCCTCACCTCCATGTCCATGCACGGACTGCTTCTCACCCATTTGCTGCTCCACTCGGGTATGTGGAAGAAGACCTTTCACCCCGACGGCCTCCTCAGCTACAACAAGTTCGTCGCCATCCAGTGTGTTGCGATCGTGTTGGCCGTTCCCCTTCTCCTTCATTCGATAGCCTGAATCGGACCGCGCCTCGGGGGTCCGGCCCACTAGTGACCCTGCCGGTGACCGGCTTGGGACAGCCCTAATCCACACAATCGCCGGAGATATCATCCCGTCAGGTGTGCGGCGACCGTTCCGCCAAGATTCCAGCACGCCTCCAGATCGGCCTTGCTTGGCTTCCCAGAGACAGACACATACTCAGCCGCCTTGACCCATCCCAACCCTGCGGTGATCCCGTCCACTGCACGCTCTGCGCCCTCGGTGCCCTCGTTGCCGTGGAGCCACAGCCCGAACGGTCTCCCCCGGCTGCTGTCGAGCAGTTGGTAGTAAGAGCAGTCGAATGCGTGCTTGAGCGCGCCGCTGAGGTAGCCAAGGTTGACCGGCGACCCTAGGAGGTAGCCGTCAGCTTCCAACATCTCGAACGGCGACACGGTAAGCGCGGGCCGGCGCACAACCTCGACTCCGACAATGTCTGGCTCGGTAGCACCAGCGACTACCGCGTCGAGCATCTCAGCGCAGTGCGGTGAGGGCGTGTGATGAACGATCAGCAAGCGTGGCATCTAAATCACCCGTTTTTGACATTGAAGTGCTTGAGCGCGCCGGACATGTACCCGAATCTCGCCGGCGTACCGAACAGATAGCCGTCGGCCCCCAGCATGTCGGTGACCGTCGCCGCCAGCGCGGGCCGGACGACGACGTCGACACCGGGGATGTCGGGATCCTTCGTGCCGGCCAACACGGACTCGAGAACTTCTCGAGTGGCCGGTGTGCTCACGGTTCGGCCTGCCCGGCCTGCAGCGCAACGGCTTTGCGCATGGCCTCCCGGGCCCGGCCGCGGTCGCCCGCGTAGTCGTAGGCCCGCGCCAGCCGGTACCAGCGGCGCCAGTCCTCGGGATCGGCCTCCACTTCGGCGCGCACGGTGTGGAACAGGGCGTCGGCGGCGTCCCGCCGGATGCGGCCGGACGGCATCCGGGCAAGACCGCTCACATCGAGTTCCATGCCGTCTTCCGCGGCCAGTCGGGCCAGCCGCTGATGCGCCAGGCCGGCCCGCAGGGTGGCGGCGACGGCCCAGGCGCCGACGATGGGCAGCAGCAGGACGCCGACCCCGAGGGCCACGGCCGCCGGGCTGCCGTCGCGCAGCAGCGCCACGGCGGTTCGGGCCAGCAGCGCGAAGTAGACCAGCAGCGCCAGACAGAGAAACCCGATCAGCAGTTGGACCCGTGCGATCACAGGTCCATCAGTGCTTCGAGACCGATGGTCAGGCCCGGGCGCTGCGGGATCTGACGCACGGCGAGCAACACACCCGGCACGAACGAGGTGCGGTCCAGGCTGTCGTGGCGGATGGTCAGGGTCTCCCCCATGGTGCCGAACAGCACCTCCTGGTGGGCCACCAGGCCGGTCAGCCGGACGGAGTGCACCGGGATGCCGTCGATATCGGCGCCGCGGGCACCGGGCAGACCGGTGCTGGTGGCATCGGGGTTGGGCGGCATGCCCTTTCGGGCCTGCGCGATCAGCGCGGCGGTTCGGGTGGCGGTGCCCGACGGGGCGTCGGCCTTGTGCGGGTGGTGCAGTTCGATGACCTCGGCCGACTCGAAGTACGGCGCCGCCTTCTGCGCGAAGTACATCGACAGCACGGCACCGATCGCGAAGTTGGGGGCGATCAGCACACCGGTCCGCGGCGAGGCGGCCAGCCACTCCCGCACGGCGGCCAGACGGTCCTCGGTGAAGCCGGTGGTTCCCACCACAGCGTGAACACCGTTGCGGATGAGGAACTTCAGGTTGTCCATGACGACGTCGGGGTGGGTGAAGTCGATGACCACCTCGGTGCCGTTCTCGGTCAGCATCGTCAGCGCGTCGCCGGCGTCGACCTCGGCGCTCAACGAAAGGTCGCCGGCGTCGCGGACGGCCGCGCACATCGCCGTTCCGACTTTGCCTTTGGCGCCCAGCACCCCGACTCGCATGGAGTCAGCGTATCCACAGTCCCGCGTTGGTCCACGGGCTGCCGTCGCCCGCGGGATCGTGTCGGCATGTTGCCTCATGTCAAGATGCGCGCGAAGGGCGGTTCGTTGCCTCACGTGACCGGCGGTAGTCGTTGGCTCGGCCGGGTGGTGGGATCTGGCACCCCGAACGATTCATGCCTTAGAGCGCTGAGGCGCCGCGCAGGTGCTCGAAGATCAGCGAGGTCTGGGTGCCGGCCACATCGGCGTCGGCGTTGAGATTGTCGACCACGAACGATCGAAGATCGTCGGTGTCGCGGGCGGCGACGTGGATGATGAAGTCGTCCGCACCGGCCAGGAAGTAGACGTCGATCACCTGATGCCTGCGGCGGATCTGCTGGATGAAACTGCGGATCTTGCCGCGGGCGCCGGCCTGCAGGCTCACCGAGATCATCGCCTGCAGTGGCAGACCGATCGCGGCGGGGTCGATGTCGGCGTGGAAGCCGCGGATGACGCCGAGATCCTGGAGGCGTCGGACCCTGCCGTGGCAGGTGGACGGAGCGATCCCGACGGCGTCGGCCAGTGCCGCATTGGACATCCGGGCGTCCCGGTGCAGGGCGGTCAGGATCTTCCGGTCCACCTCATCGAGGCCGGCGGGCCGAACATCCTTCGGTTTCACCGGCCCTACCACTGCCTGTTTCGCCTTTTGTTCGGCCATAGCGTCATCTTAGCGAATTTCTGTCGCGTTGATTGTGCTAGAGCCGAACTTTCTTCACACTGGAAGGCAGTCAATCCGCGGACCAAGGAGCCATCGTGCGCGTCGGAATCCCCACCGAGATCAAGAACAGCGAGTATCGCGTCGCCGTCACCCCGGCGGGTGCCAGCGAACTCGTGAGGCGCGGCCATGAGGTGCTGGTCCAGGCCGGCGCGGGCGAGGGTTCGGCGATCCACGACGCCGACTTCAAGGCCGTCGGCGCTCAGATCGTCGAGGGCGCCGACGAGGTCTGGGAGAGGGCCGACCTGCTGCTGAAGGTCAAGGAACCCATCGAAGCCGAGTACGGCCGGCTGCGCCGGGGCCAGGTGCTGTTCACCTACCTGCACCTGGCGGCTTCCAAGCCGTGCACCGACGCCCTGCTCGCCTCGGGCACCACCTCGATCGCCTACGAGACCGTGCAGACCGCCGACGGAGCGCTGCCACTGCTGGCTCCGATGAGCGAGGTCGCCGGACGGCTGGCTGCGCAGGTCGGCTCCTACCACCTGATGCGCAGCCAGGGCGGCCGCGGCACGCTGATGGGCGGGGTCCCCGGTGTCGCGCCGGCCAACGTCGTGGTGATCGGCGGCGGCATGGCCGGCGACAACGCCGCCGCGGTCGCCAAGGGCATGGGGGCACACGTCACCGTGTTCGACCTCAACATCAACACGCTGCGCAAGATCGACGCCGAGTACGACGGCAGCATCGAGACCCGCTACTCCTCGCAGCTGGAGATCGAGTCCGCCGTCAAGCAGGCCGACCTGGTCATCGGAGCCGTGCTGGTCCCCGGCGCCAAGGCGCCCAAGCTGGTCAGCAATTCCCTTGTGGCGCAGATGAAGCCGGGCGCGGTGCTGGTGGACATCGCGATCGACCAGGGCGGCTGCTTCGAGGACTCCAGGCCGACCACCCATGACGATCCGACCTTCAGGGTCCACGACACGCTGTTCTACTGCGTGGCCAACATGCCCGGTGCGGTGCCGCGCACGTCGACTTTCGCCCTGACCAACGCCACCATGCCCTACGCGCTCAAGTTGGCCGACAAGGGCTGGCAGGCCGCCTGCGCTGCCGACCCCGCACTGGCCGCGGGACTGTCGACCCACGACGGGAAACTGCTCAACGAGCAGGTGGCTCACGACCTGGGCCTGACCTACACCGACCCGGCCGGCCTGCTGTGACGGGGTGACCCCCGCCGCGGTACGGCGAGAGCCGGTCAGCCGGTGAGGGCTCGCAGTCGGTGCGGCAGGGACCGTTTGGACCGGTGCGGCCCGAGGACCGCGGCGCCGAAACGCCCCGAGAGCACCTTCCGGGCGACGGCGTTGACGTCTTCGACGGTCACCTGCTCGATGCGACGCAGTGTGCTGCCCAGTGTCCGGTACCGGCCATAGTTGATCTCGGTGCGGCCCAGCCGGTTCATCCGGGAGGCGGAGTCCTCCAGACCCAGCAGCAGCCCGCCCCGCAGGGAACCCTTCGCGATGCGGCATTCGGCGTCGGTGATCCCGTCGCGGGCGACGGTCTCGAGCACCTCGGCGGCCAGCCGGACCACCTCGTCGAACCGCTCCGGCAGGCACCCGGCGTAGACGGAGAACGCCCCGCTGTCGGCGAAGGAGTCCACCGCCGAGTAGACCGCGTAGGCCAGCCCGCGGGTCTCCCGGATCTGCTGGAACAGACGCGAACTCAAGCCCCCGCCGAGCGCGGTGCTCAGCACCGACAGAGCCCACCGGTCCGCACAGTGCCGGCCGGAAACCCGCACCCCCAGGGTCAGATGCGACTGTTCGCAGTCGCGGGAGATCAACGTCAGCCCAGGCGGCGCGGCAGGACGGCCGGTGCCCTTGCGGTGCGGAAGAGGCTTGCGGCCCTTGACAAGTCGGGCGCCGAAGAACTCCCGGGCCAACGCCACGACGTGGTCGTGGTCGATGTTCCCGGCGACGGCGAGCACCATGCGCTCGGGGGTGTAGCGGCGGATGTGGAAGGAGCGCAGTTGGTTCCGGGTCATTCCCGACACCGACTCGACACTGCCGATCACCGGACGGCCCACCGGGTGGTCGCCGAACATCGCCGAGAGGAACACATCCCCGAGGGTGTCCTCGGGATCGTCGTCGCGCATGGCGATCTCCTCGAGCACCACATCACGCTCGAGTTCGACGTCGCCTGGCGCGCAAACCCCGTTGAGCACGACGTCGGCCACCAACTCGACGGCCATCTCCAGGTCGTCGTCGAGCACGTGGGCGTAGTAGCAGGTGTGCTCCCTGGAGGTGAACGCGTTGAGTTCGCCGCCGACCGCGTCGACCGCCTGGGCGATCTCCACCGAGGTGCGCGTCGGGGTTGCCTTGAACAGCAGGTGTTCGAGGAAGTGGGCGGCCCCCGCGACGGTCG
>NZ_JBBATF010000081.1:0-13701 GCF_040398885.1 Mycobacterium sp.
CGGGCGCAAGGTTCGGTGGCTGATGGCCAAGATCTTCGATATCAGCGGCCGTGGTCCCGGTAACCGCAGCCTGCTCATCGCCGGCCTGGCCGTGATCGCCGTGTCGATACTCATCACGGCGGTCTTGATCGCCAAATCCCAAGGGCGGCTTGAGAACTACACCAGGATCACCGCCGAGATGACCAACGTCGGCGACGGGCTGCCGGACCGGTCCGACGTCCGCTACCACGGCCTGCTGGTCGGTTCGACCTCCACCGTCACGCCCGCTCAGTTCGGCAGACCGAACTACGTCGGCATCGACCTGATCGGCGATTACGCCAGGAGCATCCCGAACACCGTCACCGCCCGCGTGGTGCCCAGCAACGTCTTCGCGGTGTCCAGCGTCGAACTCGTCGACAACGGTGATGCGCCCGCGATCGCCGACGGCGACCACATCGCCGAGGACAGCCGCCTCCCGACGGTGCTGTTCCAGACCACCATCAGCAAGCTGCGCGACATCCTCTACGCGACCGGCCGCGGCCGCGCCGACGAAACCCTGGGCATCCTGGAGGCGGTCAAAGCCGTCACCCACGACCGCCGCACCAAGCTGCTCACCGCGGGCGCCCAACTGGATCGAATCGTCAGCCGCCTCAACGCGACCGTCGCCCCCGACTCCTCGGCCCCGTCGATGCTCAGCGCGCTGGTCGGGGCCGCCGAGGGCCTCCAGCAGACCGCCCCGGATCTGCTCGACGCCCTGCACCGGGCGGTGACGCCGATGCAGACCCTGGTCGAGGAGCAGGGGAATCTCGACGCGATGCTCACCGGCGGTGCCGGCACACTCGGCAAGACGCACGACGCCTTCGCCAACCACACCGACCGGATGATCACCATCGGACACAACCTGACCCCCGTCCTCGGTGTGCTGGCCGAGACGGGGCACAACTGGGTGCCCGGCTTCCGGAAGATCAAGACCTTCTCGGACAAGTTCGACCAGGGTTGGGTGGCCGACATGGACGCCTTCAACCTGCGGGCGAATCTGGCTCTGGCGCCTACCTTTTCGTATACCCGCGCGGACTGCCCGGCCTACGGCGAACTGAAGGGCCCGAGTTGCTTCACCGCGCCGCAGATCGCCGTGCGGCCGGGTATGCCCGAGGTGCTGTTGCCACAGAACTACCGGCCGCCGAAAGATCTGATGCCGCCGCCGGGCACCGTGGTCGGACCCAACGGCAATCTGGTCGCCGTCGGACCGCCCTACATCCTGCCCGGCGGACCCAATCTGGTGGACCCGAACCCGCCGCTGAGCCTGGGCGTCGGCACCGGCATCCTGGGCGCCGACGGTCCGGCGATGACCCCGGCCCCGCCGGTGCCCGGCACCGCCAACCCGGCCCTGGCGCCGACGGCGGTCTCGACCCCGCCGCTGTCGCCGATCGCGCCGGTCGCCCCGTGGCCACCCGGATATCTGCCGGCCGACCCCGGACCGCGGGCGCCCGCGCCGGCGCCCGGAGGGCTGCCCGCCGAGGCCGCCCCCGCGGCCGGCTACTCCTACGGCGGCAACGTCGGACCGGTCGGCAGCCGGTTGGAGCGGGATCGGCTGTCCTACATCACCGGCGCGCCGGCCACCACCGCCACCCAGCTGCTGCTGGCCCCGCTGGCACGCGGCATGACCGTGTCGCCCGGTGCGGGGGCCCGATGAAGGGCAAGCTGTCCAAAGTCGCCTCCGGACTCGTCGCCTTCCTAGTGGTGACCGCGGTCATGACCTGGCTCGTCTACGCCACCCTGCAGCGCTCGGTGACCGGCGAGACGACGCGGTATTCAGCGGAGTTCACCGACGTGTTCGGCCTGCGTGAGGGTGACGACGTCCGGATGGCCGGCGTGCGGGTCGGCCGCGTGATGAAGATCGACCTCACCGGCGACAGCACGGCGGTGGTGGAGTTCGCGCTGCGCGACGAGCAGAAGCTCTTCCCCGACACCGAGGCGTCCATCCTCTACCAGAACATCGTCGGCCAGCGGTACCTCGACCTGCGTCGGGGTCCGGCCGGCGCCGCGGCCGGCCCGTTGCAGGCCGGCAGCGTCATCCCCCTGCAGCGCACCACTCCCTCCTTCGACGTCGGTGTCGTCCTCAACGGCTACCAACCGCTCTTCGCCACCATCGATCCCAAGGCCGCGGACCAGATCACCGCCGCCGCGGTGCAGGGCCTGCAAGGCGACTCCAATGCCTGGGCCGCCCTGGTCGATCAGACCGGCAAGCTGACCGAGACCTTCGCCGGGCGGGACGAACTCCTCGGTGACCTGATCTCCGGCCTGGATCGGCTGTTCGCGACGCTCGCGCAGCAGAACGGCAACATCGAGACCACGCTCGACAACACCCGGCAGATGGTGACCACGTTCAACGCCCGCCGCCCGGAACTGGTGGCCTCGATGGGCTCGTTGGCCCGGGTGATGCGGGCGCTGGCCTCGGTCACCGATGAGGTCAATCCGTCGCTGCAGGCTCTGGTCGGCCGGGAACCGGGGTTCTCGGCCCACCTCGTGACCATCGAACCCCAGTTGGCCTTCATGGGCGGCAACCTGCCCAAGATGCTCAAGGGGCTGGCCCGGGTCACCAACGAAGGCGCCTACGCCAACGTCTACACGTGCGACCTCAACGCGCTGGGATTCTTCCCCGGTCTCAACGACGTGACCCCGATCGTCGTCAACGCCGCGACACCCGGCAACAAGGCGCAGTACACCCCCAAGTGCAGGAACAAGGCCGATGGTTGAGCGTAAGCACAAGGGCGCCCCGCGGCGGAAGGTGCTCGAGGACCGCAGCGTCACCGCGGTCGGATTGGTCGCTCTGGCCGTCCTGGTGGGATTGATGGCCACCCTGGTGATCATCACCAGGATCGGCCCGGGCTACAAACGCATCAGCGCCGACTTCACCCAGGCGGCCGCGCTGCTGCCGAAGAACCCCGTCGTCGTCGCCGGCATCCCGGTCGGCACCGTCACCGGCCTGAAACTCAACGGCGATCGCGTGACCGTCGACATGAAGGTGCAGAACAACCTCAACATCGGCAAGGACTCCCGCGCGACCATCATGATCACCACGATCCTGGGTTCGCGTTATGTGTCGCTGGCGCCCGGCGGCGGCGGTCCACTGGAGAACGGCACCATCGACATCAACCACACCGCGGTGCCCTACGACCTGCAGCAGGCACTGCAGGACGTCGCCATCAACTACGGCGAGGTCGACACCGATCAACTCGCGACGGCGCTTCAGGCGCTCGGCAAGCAGGTCGAAGCCCTGCCGCCGCTGATCCCCCAGTCGATGGACAACCTCAAGCGGCTGTCGACGGTCATGTCGCAGCGCCGCGACCAGGTCGGCGACATGCTCAGGACCATGGACATCGTCACGGGAACACTGCGTCGCCAGCAGA
The DNA here is from genome assembly GCF_040398885.1 of Mycobacterium sp. Lineage (GTDB taxonomy): Bacteria > Actinomycetota > Actinomycetes > Mycobacteriales > Mycobacteriaceae > Mycobacterium. The sequence continues at coordinate 3,390 of NZ_JBBATF010000081.1, forward strand.
GCAGCCTGGGCGCGATGATCAACCAGGGCAACGAACTGCTGAGCGAATTCGTCACGCGCCAGGTCGCCTTCCACGCGATGCTGCAGTCGCTCCAGGACCTGGTCCGCCTGCTCGACGACACCATCGTCGACGACCGCGCCCGGGTCGAGTCGCTGCTGGCCGACATGAACACACTGGCGGGTCTGGCCGCCAAGCACGAGGACCTGCTGCGCAACATCCTGCAGGCCGCCCCGGTGACCCTGCGCGGGTTCGCCAACGCGACCGGAACCGGCAACGCCCTGGACACCACGTTCACCAACGGGATCCTGGTGGACTCCTGGATGTGCGCCATCAGCGGACGCGCCAAGCAGTTCGGAATGATCCAGTACTACAAGGACTGCAAGTGAAGCGCGGCAGAGGGTTGCTGATCCTGGCCGTCGTCGGCCTCCTCGCCGCCGGCGTCGCCGGGTTCAACGCGTGGAAGCTGGCCAAGACCCGGACGAACACCATCACACTGGTTGCCCAGTTCGACAACTCCGCGGGCCTCTACCCCACCAACAACGTTCAGGTGCTGGGCATGAAGGTCGGCAGCGTCCGGAAGCTGACTCCGAAGAACGGCTACGTCGAAGTGGAATTCACCGTCGACAGGAACGTCAAGATCCCCGCCGACGCGCAGGCGGTCACGCTGCAGACGTCGATCCTGGCCGAGCGGTCGATCGAGCTCACACCGGTCTACACCGGCGGCGAGGCGATGGCCGATCACGCGACCATCCCGCTGACCAAGACCCGGACACCGGTCGAGTTCACCAAGACCCTGGATATGGTTGACCGGCTTGCGGTTTCACTGCAGGGCGACGGAAACGGCAACGGGGCCCTGCGGACCCTGATCGATTCGGGGGCAGCGATCGCCGACGGCAACGGCGAACGCATCAAGTCCGCCCTCGGCGAGCTGTCCAAGGCACTCAAGCTCAGCGCCGACGGTGGCGCGCAGACCAAGGAGTCGTTGACCGAGGTCGTCGACAACCTGAGCATCCTGATGGACAGCGCCGCCGCCAACGAGGCGACACTGCGCGAGTTCGGCTCCAACGTGCGGGCCCTCTCGCAGATCCTGGCCGACGAGGACATCGGCAGCGGCACCACCGGCAAGCAGTTGAACCTGGTGCTCACCGAACTGGGTGACCTGCTCGAGAAGAACCGCGACAACATCAGGGGTGCCGTCGCAGGAGGCGACGTCGCGCTGAAGGCCGTCGTGGACCACCATCGCGATCTGGCTGAGACCCTCGACGTCGCACCGCTGACGCTGGACAACTTGTACAACGTCATCGACCGCGAGAACGGCGCGCTCCGGGCGCACATCCTCACCGACAAGGTGCTGTTCGACACCCCGGCGGTCAAAGAGGTCTGCAACCTGATGCATCTGCGTCAATTGGGTTGCAGCACCGGAACATTGCAGGACTTCGGCCCCGACTTCGGGGTCTCCCACATCCTCGACGGGCTTGCGGCGATGGGGCAGAGGTGATGTCGTCGAAGAAGCGGTTCCCGCTCGTGCTTGCCGCGACGGTGTCGCTGAGCGCGGCCGGTTGCGCGACCAACGGTCTGGCCAGCCTCCCGCTGCCCAAGCCGGGACTGAGCCGCGGCTCCAGCTACACCATCACCGCTGTTTTCGAGAACGCGCTGAACCTGCCGGCCTTCGCCAAGGTGCGTCTGGCCGGCGCCGACGTCGGCGAGTTGGAGACCCTCGAGGCCAGGGACTACACCGCTGTGGCCACGCTGCGGATCCGGGACGGTGTCGAACTTCCGCGGGGCAGCACCGTCGAGTTGCGTTCGGCCACACCGCTGGGCGACGTCTTCATCGCCGTGAAGCCGCCGGAGAACTCCTCGGGCGCAAGCCCGCTCAGGAACGGCGACGTCATCCCCATCGAGAACACCGCCGCGGCCGCCACCGTGGAGAACCTGTTGACCGGCGCCGCGGTCCTGGTGAACGGCGGAGCGGTGCAGAACCTGACCGACCTCATCAACGGCGCCGGCAAGGCGGCCGGGGAGGACGGCGGGAAGAACTTCCGCGTACTGGTCGACCGCACCAACCAGTTGCTGGGCACGATGGACCGGCGCACCGATCAGATCTCGGATTCACTGACGGCGCTGTCCGGGTTGTCCCGGCGAATCGACGAAAAGAACCACACGCTGGTGGATTTGATGAACGCGGCGGCTCCGGCCACCGACGTGCTGGCCCAGCACACCAACCAGATCGCGGATCTGGTCGTGCAGGCCGGAGCCACCACCGAGTCGATCAACAAGTTCCCGTCCATCGCCGGCACCGACACCAGCGGCCGCAGCGTGGTCGCCGATCTGAACAAGATCTCCAGCGACCTCAACGACGTCGTCATGGACCCGAACTCCAACCTGGCATCCATCAACAAGCTGATGCCACCGCTGATCAAGGCCACCTCGGGCAGTGGCATCTCGGTGCGCGCGAGTATCGACCGCCTCATCCTCGGTCACATCCCGGATATCGGTTTCGCCGGCGACCCGGGCTTCCACGGCCCGAAGTGGTCCACCTACAACCAGTTGATCGGCTCGTTCAAGTACACCCTGCTGCGACTCCAGGAGCGGGTCGTCGGACGCGGACCGGATGTGCCGCAGGTGCCGGTGATCCCCAGTCCGGCCGAGGCCGGGCAGTGGCAGGTGGTGGGCCCGCCGCCGGGACCGACGGCGCCCGGTGAGTTCGTGCAACCGGCCGGTCCGCCTCCCGGACCGGTACCTCCGGCACCCGCGCCGGCCCCGGTCGCGCCCGTCGCGGATCCGGTCCCGTGATCGGGCGGATCGCCGACGGAATCGTCGGGATCGTCAAGGCGGGCCACCGCCGGAAGGCGTGGCTGTCGGCCCTGGCCCTGGTCGTCACGCTGCTCGCCGGGCTCACCTACCTCAGCTTCGGGGCGCTTCGGTGGAACCCCCTGAAGAGCGTCTACCGGGTCAAGGTCCAACTGCCGGCCTCCGGAGGCCTGCTGGTCAACCAGGACGTCACCCTGCGCGGCATCCGGATCGGCAAGATCGAGAGTCTGGCGCTGACGCCCGACGGGGTCGACGCGGTGATCAAGGTCAACGACGGCGTCGACCTCTCCGAGTCCAGCAAGGCCCGCGTCGCCGGACTCTCGGCGGCGGGCGAACAGTACCTGGACTTCGACGGCGGCACGGGTCAGGCGCCGTTCCTGGCCGACGGAGCCACCTTGGCGATGGGCAGGACCGAGATCCCGGTGACGCTGGGCGAGTTGCTCGCCCACTCCGACGGCATGCTCAAGCAGGTCGACACCGGGAAAATGGAGATCATCAAAAGAGAACTCGGCATGAGTAGGGAGGGCCCGCGGAAACTCGACGACCTGATGGATGGCGGCCTGTACCTGGTGTCCACCCTGGACGGCGTCCTCGATCAGACCACCCGACTGCTCGACACCAGCAGGGTGACCCTGCAACTGCTGTCCGACAAGCAGGAGGGCATGAAGGTCGCGGCCGGGAACTTCGACGAGGTCTTCGGCGGGGTGAACCGGATGACCGGCGGATTCCGGCAGCTCACCACGCAGGGACCGAAGACCTTCGGCGCGGTGGACACCCTGTTCGAGGACAACTCCGACACCATGGTCCAGTTGCTCGGCGACCTGACCACGACCTCGGAGATCATGTACCTGCGGGTGCCGGCGCTCAAGGCGTTGTTCCCGACCGACCGCGGATCGCTGTTCGACTCGCTGAGCAGCATCATCCACGACAACGGCTTCTGGGTGAACGCCGATATCTACCCCCGCTACGCCTGCGATTACGGCACCCCCAGGATGGCTCCGGCATCGGCGGACTACCCGGAGCCGTTCATGCACACCTACTGCCGGGACGACGATCCGGCGGTGCTGATCCGCGGCGCCAAGAACGCGCCCCGCCCGGCCGGCGACGACACCTACGGGCCGCCGATGGGCGCGGACCTGGGCAAGCAGACCGACCCCGCGCCCGAAGGCCGGTACGCCGTCCCGACTCCTTACGGCGGTCCGACGCTGCCGATCGAGCCGCCCCGCTGATGCCATGCAGGAGAGATACGCCACAATGCCAGTCATGACCGAAGAGGGATCCGAGGCTGCCGAGACTGCACAGACCCCGGAGGGCGAGGCCGACGCCGCCCGCGGCGAAACCACCGAAGCCGAAACCACCGAAGCCGAAACCGCCAAAACCGTTGTCGCAGAGGACGAGATCGGCGCCGGCGATGAGCCCGTCGCCGGTTCGGGCACCACCCCGGGGCCGCGGTCGGGCTTGCTGCAGCCCGCTCTCATCGGCGCTTTGATCGCCGCGCTGGCCGGAGCCGGTTTCCTCGGGTGGAAGCTCTGGGAAGAGCATCAGGTCGACCAGGCCCGGGATGCCGCCCAGCGGGCCGCGGCGTCCTACGCCGAGGTGCTCACCAGTGTCGACTCCAACAACGTCGATCAGAACTTCAAGCAGGTGCTCGACGGCGCGACGGGCGAATTCAAGGAGATGTACTCCAAGTCCAGTGTGGAACTGCGTCAGTTGCTGATCGAGAACAAGGCGACCGCCCACGGCGTCGTCATCGACTCGGCGGTGCAGTCGGCAAGCAAGGACAACGCCGTGGTGCTGCTGTTCGTCGACCAGTCGGTCGCCAACACCAAGCTTCCCGACCCGCGCATCGACCGGAGCCGGATGAAGATGACCCTGGAGAAGGTCAACGGCAGTTGGCTGGCCAGCAAGATCGAGCTCCCCTGACCGGAGGACGGCCGATGCGGACGACGATGCGGGCCGGCGGACTCGCCGGAGCGGCGGTCGCCGCGGCGGCCGCGCTGCTGGCGGCCCCCGGCGCTGCGGCATCGGCCGCGCCGCTGTGCGACCAGATGGGCGGCCAATGGAACGGCCGGTACTGCCACGCGTCGGTGCCGTCGGAGCGGGGGGCGGTCCGGGAGGTCGACATCGCGATCCCGGCAGAGGCTGATAACCCGGTCATCGGCCCGGCGATCAGCGGCTACCTGACGACGCTGATGGGCAACTGGCGCACGGCCGCCGCGCAGATGTACCAAAACAGCAGGGGCGAAGCCGATTTCGAGGTTTTCCATCACGGCGACATTCACACCGTGGTCTTCCGCGAGACCTACGACTCCGAGAGCACCGGGCGATTCGAAGGCGCGGCGATCCAAACCGCCTACCGGACTTTCGCTTTCGATTCCGCGGCCGGACGGCAGATCCAGCTGTCCGACGTGGTCGACGTCAACGCCATCCCGACGCTCGGTGCCCCGTTCATCCAGGCCGCCCTCGACCGGGCCTTGCCCCCCCACGAACCCAACACCTACCCGTTCACCCCGGACCGCTGGACGCCGGACAAGGTGTACTCCGGTGGTTACAGGGCGTGGGCACTGACCCCCGACGAATTGATCCTCTACCTGCCGGACTATCCGGTGGCGCGGGATTCCCCGATCGACTTCACCCCGGCCGGGTACATCTGGTCGATGACGGGCGGCGTCGTGCAGCCGCGTATTCCGCTCAGCGCGCTCGGTCCCGCCCTGCGCGCCTGACGGTCGCGGGCCGCGGGTTCCCGGGCGCGGTGGCGGGGGCGCGTAACGTTGGCGGCATGGCGGAACTGAAGGGTCGGCTGCGATCCGACCTCACCGGGGCGATGAAGGATCAGGACAAACTGCGGACCGCGACACTGCGAATGATGCTGGCGGCCATCCAGACCGAAGAGGTGTCCGGCAAGCAGGCCCGTGAACTGACCGACGAGGAGATCCTCAGGGTTCTGGCCCGGGAGTCCAGGAAACGCGTTGAGGCGGCCGAGATCTACACCCAGAACGGGCGCGGCGAACTTGCCGCCGAGGAGCACGCCGAGGGCCGGATCATCGACGAGTACCTGCCCACCCCGCTCAACGACGCCGAGGTGGCCGACGTCGTCGACACCGCTATCGCCCAGGTGGCCGAGGAACTCGGTCAGCGGCCGTCGGTCAAGCAGATGGGCATGGTGATGAAAGCGGCCGCCGCGATCGCGGCCGGCAAGGCCGACGGCGCCCGGCTGTCGGCGGCGGTCAGAGAGCGGCTCTGACCGCGGCGCGCCGCACCGGGGGCGCCGACGGCGGGGTCGCGGCGCGGCCGGGGTTTAACCGAGCGCGATCAGGGCATCTCTCCCAGAGTGACGGTACTCTCACTCGACGCGGTGACCGCACGGTTCGGTGTCTATCCGCCCCAGCATGACTCCGTCCTGCTGATCTCCCAGATGGTCTGCGGCGCCGGTTTTTCCGGGCGGTCGGTCCTGGATCTGTGCACCGGCAGCGGGGTGGTGGCGATCGCCGCCGCGCAACTCGGCGCCGGTGCCGTCGTCGCGTTCGACATCTGTCCGGACGCGGTGCGGTGTGCGCGATCCAACGCGACCGAAGCGGGGGTCTCCGTGGACGTCAGACGCGGCGACCACACCGACGCCGCCGCAGCCGGCCCGTACGACGTGGTGGTGTGCAACCCGCCCTACCTGCCGACAGTTCCCGGCGCCGGCCCGTTGCCCGGCCACATCGGCCCGGCGTGGGCCTGGGACGCCGGCCCCGACGGCCGGTTGGTGCTCGACCCGCTCTGCGCGTCGGCGGACCGGTTGCTCCGGCCGGGCGGCACCCTGCTGTTGGTGCAGTCCGAATTGGCGAACCCGGGGGAGTCGCTGCGTCAGCTGCGGCGGGCCGGCCTGCGCGCCGCCGTCGTTGCCGCCCAGACGATTCCGTTCGGTCCGGTGTTGAACGCGCGGGCGCGACGGCTGGAGGCGGTCGGCGCGATCCGGGCCGGGCACAGGGCCGAGCAACTCGTGGTGATCCGGGCGGACAAGCCGTGACCGGGACCGCGCCGCGCCTGGTGCGGGTGGTCATCGGGGGGCCGCTGCTCATCGAGGGTCCGATCGACATCGAGATGCCCAGCGGAGAGGTGATCTCCTCGGACCGTTTCATGGTGGCGGTCTGCACGTGCCGGCGCAGCCGCGAATACCCGCTGTGCGACACCAGCCACCGGTGCGGCCGGCCGTCAGGTCAGCGGCCGGCGTAGCGAGGTGCGGCCGGTGCGCCAGGAGGCGGTCAGGTGTTCGCCGAGGCGGTCCTCCAGCAGTTCGAAGGCCCGCATCCCGAACACCACATCGGAATCCAGGGCGGGTTCGCGATTGACCAGATCGCCGACCACGTCGGTGCGCACCACCTGCTCATGGACGGCGTCGGCCTCCACGTGCTCTCGATAGAAGTGGCGGCACGGCCCGGGGGCCTGCAACCGCAGCAGCGCCTCCAGCAGCCGACGCGATCCGGGCGAGGAGGTGATCTCGGTGGCGGCGAAGTGGCCCACCGCGGCGCCGCGGAGGCTGCGGTGCAGACCGAACAGCGACATCGCGTTGACCAAGGCGAGCGACTCGGCGGGAACCGCGTCGATGTAGGCCAGGTATGTGGGGTCGAGGTCCGCGGCGAACATGAGGTCGGCGAACAGTTGCTGATGGAGTCGGTCGCCGCGGCCGGCACCGAATTCGTCGAATTCGACGGCGGCGAAGGATGCTTTGGTCTGGCCGGTCAGCCGGGGGATCGCCCAGGCGTGCGGGTCGCCCTCCTTCAGGTGGTACAGCGAGCGGTGAACGAAATACTCCCGCATCTGCTCCCAGGTGCCTTGGCGGCGAAGGTAGTGCGACGCCCCGGTGCCGTCGGCCGGTTCGGTCGAGAGTCGCGCCATTTCCCGGGCCGCGGTGGTGTCGATCTCGCCGACGTCGCGTCGGACCGCGGAGAGGAACGTCTCCTCCAGTCGTGCGCGCAGATGCAGCAGACCCGGGTTCCATTCCCAGCCCGGATCGACCCCGGCGAATCCGCGATAGTGCAGTTCGTAGCAGATGTAGAGGGTGAGTTGGACGTCGATTCCGTAGGGGTCCGAGTCGCTGACCGGGGCCTCGACACGGTCCAGCCTGGATCGGGGGGCGCGCTCGGTGAGCAGGTTGACCACCGCCATGGAAAGCGGCCCCCGCGTCGCGGGCAACGCGGGCTCGAGCGCGATCGGGGCAAGGGTCACCGCCAGAGTGTTCCCGCTCTACCGGGTCGCTAAACCCCGAACCTCGGCCGCGCGCCGAGATGACCGCGCCGAGATGACGCGGGCAGGTACGGTCGGCAAGGCTGTACGCTGCCGGTGATTTCACCGGCCGGGTCTGGAAGGACAGTGATGCCGAGAACCCCCGTCAAGATCCTGGTGACGTTGACCTATCTGGTGATGATCGCGGCCAACGTCGCGGCCAACGCCTTGCCGCTCAACGGACGGAACACCGGCGAAGTCTCCGACGCCTACTCGAACCTGTTCACCCCGGCGGGTGTCACGTTCTCCATCTGGGGGGTCATCTACCTGTTGCTGGGCGCCCACGTGCTCTACCAACTCGGGCTGTTTCGGGACCGGCCCGACACCGCCGCGGACACCGCACTGCTCAACCGCGTGGGGGTGCTGTTCGCGCTGTCGTCGCTGACCAACACCGCATGGATCTTCGCCTGGCACTACGACCTCATCCCGCTGTCGGCGCTCCTGCTCGTCGTGATCCTGGTGCTGCTCGCGCTGATCGTCACCACCGTGCGGCGCGCGAACCTCAGCGGCCGCCGGCGGTGGTTCATCGGGGTGCCGTTCAGTGTCTACTTCGGCTGGTCGACGGTGGCGGTGGTCGCCAACGTCACCGTGCTGCTGGTCTACTGGAAGTGGGACGGGTTCGGCATCGCCGATTCGGACTGGGCGGTGGCCGTGATCCTCGTGGCGATGGCCATCGGGACGTGGGTGATGCTGCGAAACCGGGATGTCGCCTACGGCCTGGTCCTGATCTGGGCGTACATCGGCATCCTGGTCCGGCAGACCTCCGATCTGGCCGGCCGGTACCCGATGATCATCGCGGCGGTCGTTGTCGCTCTGCTGGTCTACCTGATGGCCGAAGGGATGATCCTGCGGCAGCGCGGGCGTACGGCGCCGGCCAACCCGTCGGCGATGTCCTGACGACATCGCGTTCTGCGGCGATGTCGTGACGACATCGCGTTGTCGGGGTGGCGGGATTTGAACCCACGACCTCTTCGTCCCGAACGAAGCACGCTACCAAGCTGCGCCACACCCCGTGTGAAGCGACGACAGCCTATCGCACCGCCGAGGCGGGAAGCCAAACGCTCAGGCTGAGGCGCGCTGTCGGCTGATCTAGTGCACCAACACCGTCGGGGCCGAACGCAGGACGTTCCTTGTGTGGTCCCGGCCGCCGATCGGGGCGGCGACCAGGGTAAGCAACGTCGCCTCCGGCCGGCAGCAGAACCGCAGCGGCGCGAACGGGGAGGTTCCGACTCCGGCCGAGACGTGCAGGGCGGTCCTGGTTCCCCAGCTCGAAGCTCCCTTGGCCCGGGACCGGTCTAGGTCGCAATTGGTGACCACGGCCCCGTAGAACGGCAGGCACAACTGGCCGCCGTGGGTGTGCCCCGCCATCACCAACTGATAGCCGTCGGCAGCGAACCGGTCCAGGACCCGGGTGTAGGGGGCGTGGGTGACGCCGAGGCTCAGGTTGGCCGCCGGACTAGGCGGTCCGGCGATGGTGTTGTAGCGGTCCCGGCCCAGATGCGCGTCGTCGACCCCGGCGGCGGCGATGACCAGGCCGGCCACCTCCAGTTCACGGCGGTTGTGCGTCAGATCCAGCCAGCCGCGTTCGGTGAAGGCGGCGCGCAGGTCCTGCCACGGCAGCGGGCTGCCGTGCACCCGATGGTCACGATCGGTCAGGTACTTCGCCGGGTTCTTCAACCGGGGTGCGAAGTAGTCGTTGCTGCCGAACACGAAGACGCCGGGCACCGCCAGCAAGTCGCCGAGGGACTGCACCACCGCGGGCACCGCACGCGGATGGGACAGGTTGTCGCCGGTGTTGACCACCAGGTCGGGTTCCCAGCGTGACAGCTCACGAAGCCAAGCCTGTTTGAGGTGCTGACCCGGGCGCATGTGAATGTCGCTGAGGTGCAACACCCGCAGCGGTGTGGAACCCGGTGTCAGAACCGGCATGGTGACTTCCCGCACGACGAACGCGTTGCGCTCGACGACCGCGGCGTAGCTCACCGCCAGGGCGGCTGTGCCGGCCGCGGCGGTCGCGGATCTTCTCAGGGCGTTAGCGGCCATACCGGCAGACTACTGCCACCGGCTGGGAGAGTGTGAGGCCGAAAATCCGTACCCGCCGCGGGGCCGTTCGGCCCCTTACGGCGGCGGCGGGGGTGGCGGGGGAGGCGGCGGCGGGCCCGGCGGCGGGCCCGGCGGAGGCGGCGCGGGTGGCGGCGGCACCAGAACGGGAATCGTGATCGGCGGAAGTCCC
>NZ_JBBATF010000082.1:0-13667 GCF_040398885.1 Mycobacterium sp.
GAGGGGCCGGATGTTCACGCTCGCCACGTGGTCCTCCACTATTCGATGGTCTTGGCCCGGGGTTTTCCCGGGCCGGGTTCACCAGGTGTTCGGCATTCGTCCGTACCCTCGCGCCGTCGTCGCGGGTGCCGACGCAGGGATTGTCCGCCTGCCACCTAGCACTCTATACGGGAGAGTGCTAGCACTCAAGGGGGGGTCGGTGCGTATTCGCCGACGGCGAAGTCGCACCCGCGGCCGCCACCTTGCGCCGAGGGTGCGCTCAGGTCGACTCCCCGGGCGAGACCCTCGATCTGAGCGAACTCCCGATGGGGGCCTGAGCCGGGTCGAACAGCAGGTGGTCGGACACCTCGCCGAGCATCTCCACATCCGCGATGCGCTCGGTGAAGTGCCAGCCCGACCCGGGGTCCCGGGCCAGCCGGTCGTAGTAGCGGCCCACCACGATCGGCTGCAGCGGCAACCGGTCGGTGGCCTGCACGACGCAGAAGGTGGACCGGGCGGTGGCGATGTCACCGTCGATCTCCACGATCGGGTTGAGCACGAGGTGGCGGGTCTTCGGCGTGCCGTCGTCGAACCGGCGGGTGGTCATGGCGAACACCGCGGCGATGTTCGCCGCGCCGCGCACCGCCGGCGTGCGCGGTCCGCCGAACGCCGCGTGTGCCAGCAGTTCGCCCACACCGGCGAAATCTCCGGCGTCGATCAGTTCGGCGTAGCGGTAGATCAACTGAAGGATCGCCTCCCGGTCGCTCACGCGACCTGCCCGCAAAGGATCGGTAGGCCCGGGTCCCCGGCCACGTCCAAGCCCGACGGCTCGGCGCCGGCGGCGACCAGGTGGGCGGCGAACGACGCGATCATGGCGCCATTGTCGGTGCACAGCCGCGGCCGCGGGACGCGCAAAGTCAGACCCGCTGCGGCGCAACGCTCTTCGGCCAATTCGCGCAGCCGGGAGTTGGCCGCCACCCCGCCGGCGACCAGCAGGGTGGGCACCCCGAGATCGGTGGCGGCCCGCACGGCCTTGGCGGTCAGCACGTCGGCTACGGCCTCCTGGAATCCGGCCGCGACGTCGGCGCGGCGGGCCTCGGGATGGGACTCGACGTAGCGCGCGACCGCGGTCTTGAGCCCGGAGAAACTGAAGGCGTAGGGGGCGTCGCGGGGGCCTGTCATTCCACGCGGGAACACGATGGCCTGCCGGTCGCCGGTGCGGGCCAGGTCGTCGAGCACCCGCCCGCCCGGATAACCCAGGCCGAGCAGTCGGGCCACCTTGTCGTAGGCCTCCCCCGCCGCGTCGTCGACGGTGCTGCCCAACTCCACGATCGGTTCGGCCAGCGAGCGCACGTGCAGCAGATGGGTATGGCCGCCGGACACCAGCAGTCCGACGCATTCCGGCAACCGACCGTGGTCGTAGACGTCGGCGGCCAGATGCCCGCCGAGGTGGTTGACCGCATAGAACGGCACGTTCCAGGCCGCGGCGTAGGCCTTGGCGGCGGCCACCCCGACCATCAGCGCGCCGGCCAGGCCGGGGCCGACGGTGACGGCCACCACGTCGGGCCGGTCGATACCGGCGACCTCCAGGGCACGCCGCATGGTGGGCACCAGCGCCTCCAGGTGCGCCCGGGATGCCACCTCGGGAACCACCCCGCCGAAGCGGGCGTGCTCATCGACGCTGGAGGCCACTTCGTCGGCCAGCAGTGTGACGGTGCCGTCGTCGGCAAGGGCGGCGATGCCGACTCCTGTTTCGTCACAGGAGGTTTCGATGGCCAGTATCGACCTGCTCACGCCGGGATCTCCCCCCGTCTCATGGTGTAGGCGTCGGCGCCGCTGGCGCGGTAGTACCGCTTGCGCACCCCGATGGTGACGAAGCCGAGGCTGCGGTACAACTCGATGGCGGGGTCGTTGTCGGTGCGGACCTCCAGGAACACCGCGGCGCCGGGCTCGACCGAGGACAGCAGTCGCTCCATCATGGCGCGGCCGATCCCGTGCCGCTGGTAGTCCGGGTCGACGCCGATGGTGTGGATCTCGTACTCGAACGGCGGGGTGCGCCCCAGCCGGGCGATCCCGGCGTAGCCGACGAGTTCGTCCTCCACCCGGGCGGCGACGTAGCGGTTGTGCCGGGCGGCCAGCTCCCGGACGAACACCGCCTGGGGCCACGGATCGTCGCCGCCGAACAGCAGGGATTCCAACTCCGCGCAGCGGGCGGCGTCGCCCCGGGTCAGTTCGCCGTAGACCACCCTCACCTGCTCAGGCCCCGTTCGGCCAGGGTCTTGGCGTCGGGCCGGCGCAGATACAGCGGTGCCGGTGCGGGCGGGTCGGCCGTCCAGTCCGCGACGGCGGCGACCAGACCGGCCGGATCGGGTCGCTGCGGTCCGGTGTGGGTCAGGTCGAAACGGGCGCACTGCTCGGTTGTTCCGGCCACCGATTCGACACCGCCTGTGCCGACGTCGCCCGCCGCGGCCACGCCGGGCCCCTCGACCCGAACGCCGTCGTGGTAGCGGGCCCAGTACACCTCCCGGCGGCGCGCGTCGGTGACCACCAGCACCGCACCTCTGGTCTGTCCGCCGACGGCGTCCAGCGAGCACACCCCGTGCACCGGCACGCCGAGGGCATGGCCGTAGGCCGCCGCGGTGGCCATCCCGACCCGCAGGCCGGTGAACGGGCCGGGACCGCAGCCGACCACCACCGCATCGAGATCGGCGAAATCCAGGTGTGAATCAGCCAGTGCGGCAACGATGTTCGGGGTCAGCAACTCGGCATGGGCGTGGGCGTCCACGGTGACCCGCTGGGCGAGGGTCTCGATGCGACCGTCGTCGTGGCGACGCACGACGCCGGCGATCACCGCCGGGGTGGCGGTGTCGACGGCCAGCACGGTCCGGGTCACGGGGTGTTCCACCGCCAGGTCGCGGTCCGGGTGTCGTCGGACCCGCGCCGCAGGTCGACACACAGGTGACGGTCGGAGAGCCGCTCAGCCAGTCCCGCGCCCCACTCCACCACCGCGACCGCCTCGTCCAGATCGGTGTCGAGGTCCAGAGAGTCCAGTTCGGCCTCCAGGTCCGGTGCGCCGTCGCCGAGCAGTCGGTACATGTCGACATGCACCATCGCCGGGCGGCCAGGCCTGCGGGCGCGGTGCACCCGGGCCAGGACGAAGGTCGGGGAGGTGACCGGGCCCTCGACGTCCATCCCCTGCGCTATTCCCTTGGCCAGCACCGTTTTCCCGGCTCCGAGCGGACCGGAGAGCACCACCACGTCACCGGCCCGCAGCGTTGCCCCCAACCGGGCGCCGAGGGCGATGGTGTCGGCGGCGGTGGGCAGGGAGGCCGCGCCGGCATCGAACAGGACCTCGGGGGGCGCCTCACTCAAACCGGTCTCGCATCCTCCGGGCGAACGCCACCAGCGGCGACGGCGTCGCCCGCTCCACCAGTCGCACCAGCGCGTCGTTGATCACCTCGGGCCGCTCCATCATCACCAGGTGCGCGGCGCCCGGTATGACCACCAACAGCGATTCCGGGAGCACGGCGGCCATCTCCTCGGAGTACTTGACCGGCGTCAGCAGGTCGCGGTCACCGCAGGCGATCAGGGTCGGAATGCCGGCCAGCACCGGCAGCGCGGCGGTCTCGTCGTGGACCTCCAGGGCGTGCAGGAACTCCACCAGGGTGTCGATCGAGGTGTCGTGGATCATCTCCTCGTTGAACGCCGCAACGCTGGGGCTGATCTCGTGGTCGCTGAATGCCGCCGTCCTGATGATCGGCCGCAGCATCGACCGGGTGGCGCCCCGGCCGCGGAGCACCAGGTCGGGCGCGTAGCGGGCGGCGAACCGGACCGCCTCCAGGGCGGGATTGCGCAGAATCTCCCCCAACGGTGAGCGGGCCACCCCCTCTGCGGCCGAGGCGATGATCGCCGCGCCGACGACGCGCCGGCCGTAGTGCCAGGGGAACTGCCGGGCATGGGAGAGCACCGTCATACCACCCATCGAGTGGCCCACCAGGACCACCGGCCCGCGCGGAACCATCACTTGCAGAACGGTTTCCAGATCCCGGCCGAGCTGTTCGACGGTGTATGTGTCGCAGGGGGCGGTCCCGGACTGGCCATGGCCGCGCTGGTCGTAGAACACCATCCGGACCTGTTCTCCCCACCGCTGCGCCAGCGCGGCGCGCTGGAAGTGGAACGAACCCATCCGCATGCAGAACCCGTGGGCGAACACCACGGTCAGTCCGGCGGTGACCGGCCCGACCTCGCGCACCACCAGCGGCACGCCGTCGGTGGTGGTGACCACGCAGCCGCGGTCGGCTTCCAGCAGGCGGAAGTCCTCGCCCTCGTAGGCGTCCCGGACGGCCTTGCGGTGCCGCCGCGACCGCGCGGCGGCCGCCCCGACCGCGCCGAGCCCGGCGACCCCGGCCATCAGGCCGACCCTCCCGACCGTCGAGGAGTCGGATTTGGCCGGCGGCAGGGCGAGGGGTCGGACCGCCCGGCGGCGGCGCAGTCGGAACCTGCGGGGCCTATCGGTGGGCATCGGTATCCGCCTCGAGGTAGGTGCGCCGAACCCTGCCGTGCAGACCGGTGACCACCTCGTAGTGGATGGTGTCGATTGCTTCGGCCCAGTCCTGGGCGGTCGATTCGCCGTCGGCGCCCGGCCCGAAGAGCACGGCACGATCGCCTTCGGCCACCCCGGTCGCCCCGGGACCGAGGTCGACCATGAACTGGTCCATGCAGATCCGGCCGACGCTGCGGCACAGCCGGCCGTTGATGAGGACGTCGATGCGGCCGCTGAGGGCTCGCGGGACACCGTCGGCGTAGCCCAGTGGGATCAGTGCCACGGTGGTGTCGCGGTCGGCGATCCAGGTGTGGCTGTAGGAGACCCCGTCCCCGGCGCGCACCGCCTTGACCATCGCCACCGGACAGCTCAGCGTCATGGCCGGCCGCAGTCCCATGCCGCCGCGGTCGGGTACCGGGTCGAGCCCGTAGACCGCGATGCCGGGGCGGACCATGTCGAAGGCCAGGTCGGGCCGG
This sequence comes from Mycobacterium sp., assembly GCF_040398885.1. Classification (GTDB taxonomy): domain Bacteria; phylum Actinomycetota; class Actinomycetes; order Mycobacteriales; family Mycobacteriaceae; genus Mycobacterium. The sequence continues at coordinate 4,999 of NZ_JBBATF010000082.1, forward strand.
GTCATCGCCGACGGCGAGTTGGACAGGTGCGCCACCTCGTAGTCGACGCCGCGGCGGCGCGCCTCGGCGAGTATCGCGGTGAACCGTTGTGCCTGAAGGTCGTTGACCGGATTGTCCGGTTCATCGGCGCAGGCGAGATGGGACATGATGCCGCGCACCCGCACCGCGCCGTCGGCGGCGGCGCGGCGCACTACGTCGAGGACGCCGGGGTAGTCGTCGGCGCCGACCCCGTTGCGGTTGAGCCCGGTGTCCACCTTGAGGGTGAGCACCGCGGGACGCCCGGTGCGCCGCACCGCGTCGAGGACGGCGTCGACCTGGCCGGACGAGGAGATGCCTATCCCGACGTCGGCTGCCAGGGCCGGCGCGAAGTCGGTGCCCGGCGGGTGCAGCCAGGCCAGCACCGGGGCGGTGATGCCGTCCCGGCGCAGTGCTAGTGCCTCGTCGATGGTGGCCACCCCGAGTTCGGCGGCGCCGGCCGCCACGGCGGCCCGGGCCACCTGGGAGGCGCCGTGCCCGTAGCCGTCGGCCTTGACGACCGCCATGACCTGGGCCGGTCCGGCCAAATCGGACAGGACCCGCACGTTGTCGGCGATCGCCGAGAGGTCGATGATCGCCTCGCCGTTGACCGCGGCTGCGGCCGGGGGCGTCGGGGGCGTCAACGGCGTGGTCTGCATGGTCATGTCACCTGGTCCCGATTGTCCCAGACGCGTCAGGGGGCGAAGTGCTTCCCCCGCCCCGCCGTCAGTGCGCGAAATGTTCCTGGGTGAAGTGGCCCTCCGGTTGTATCGCGTCGAGGTGGTCGAGCACGGCGTGCAGGTCCTCCCACAGCGAGCGGGCCAGGTCGGCGGAAAAGCCCTCCCGGACCACCACCCGCAGCACCGACACGTCGGTCGCGCCGTCGGGCATCGTGTAGGCCGGCACCTGCCACCCGTAGGACCGCAGCCCCGCGGACACGTCGAACTCGGTGTAGCCCCAGCCCCCGGCAGGGCGACCCGAGTCACCGGAGAGCTTGAAGGCCACCACCGGGATCTTCGAGCCGTCGGCGATCACGTCGAAGTGCCGGGACTTGGCCAGCTGATCGGAGAACCACCGGGCGGTGCCCGACAGGGTCTGCATCACGTGGGTGTAGCCGGCGCGTCCCAGGCGCAGGAAGTTGTAGTACTGACCGACCACCTGGTTGCCGGGACGGGAGAAGTTGAGCGTGAAGGTCGGCATGTTCCCGCCGAGGTAGTTGACCCGGAAGATCAGGTCCTCGGGAAGGTGATCGGCGTTGCGCCACACCACGAATCCGATACCGGGATAGGTCAGCCCGTACTTGTGGCCGCTGACGTTGATCGACACCACCCGGGGCAGGCGGAAGTCCCACTTGAGGTCGGGATGCAGGAACGGGACCACGAACCCGCCGCTGGCGGCGTCGACATGCACCGGCACGTCCAGGCCGGTCTTCTTCTGCAGCTTGTCCAGGGCGGCGCAGATCTCGGCGATCGGCTCCAGTTCACCGGTGTAGGTGGTGCCCACGATCCCCACCACACCGATGGTGTCCTCGTCGACGGCTGCGACGACCTGCTCGGGGGTGATGACGTAGCGGTCCTCCGCCATCGGCAGGTAGCGCGGTTCGACCTCGAAGTAGCGGCAGAACTTCTCCCACACCACCTGGACGTTGGAACCCATCACCAGGTTCGGGGTGCGGTTCTTCCAGCCGTTGCCGTCCTTGCCGCCGACGCGCTCCTTCCACCGCCACTTCAGCGCCAGGCCGCCCAGCATCACCGCCTCCGAGGATCCGACGGTGGACACGCCGATCGCGCTGGCGGCGTCGTCGTCGCGCAGGTTCTCGGCGTGGAAGAGGTCGGCGACCATTGCCACACAACGGGATTCGATCGCAGCGGTGGCCGGGTACTCGTCCTTGTCGATCATGTTCTTGTCGAACGTCTCGGCCATCAGACGTTCGGCCTCGGGGTCCATCCAGGTGGTGACGAAGGTGGCCAGGTTGAGCCGGGAACTGCCGTCGAGCATCAGTTCGTCGTGGATGAACCGGTAGGCCGCGGCGGGCTCCATGGCCTCGTCGGGCAGCCGCAGCGACGGGACGGGGTCGGTGGACAGCCGGCCGGTGTAGGCCGGCGCGATCGACGGTGACCGGTACTTGACGTGCGGCATGGTGCCTCCTGATCGGTTACAGCGCGGCGAGGGCGGAGCGGATATGGGACAGGATGCGCGACGCCGACGTCGGCACCGGCGTCGGCCCCGGTTCGGCGGCCGAGGCGTTGGCGGCGCGGGCGTGCACGAACGCCGCCGCGGCGGCGGCCCGCCCGGGCGGGAGGCCCCCGGCCAGCAGCGCGCCGATGACGCCGGACAGCACGTCCCCGGAACCGGCGGTGGCCGCCCAGGCGCCGCCGGCCGGATTCAGGAACGCGCGGCCCGCGGGTTCGGCGATGACGGTGACGTTGCCCTTCAGCAGCACGGTGGCGCCCAGTCGCCCGGCCAGTCGGCGGGCGGCCGACACCCGGTCGTCGCCCACCGGCCCGAGGCCGAACCGCTCGTACTCCCCGGCGTGCGGGGTCAGCACGGTGGGGGCCGCCCGGTCGGCGAGCAGGTGCGGGTGGGCGGCCAGCAGGGTCAGCCCGTCGGCGTCGACGATGACCGGCAGGTCGCCGCCCAGCGCGAACCTCAGCGCGGCCAGTGCCTCCTCGCCGGTGCCCAGGCCCGGGCCGACGCACCAGGCCTGCACCCGGCCGGCCGCCGCCGCGTCGGGCGCGGCCACGACCTCCGGCCAGTGCGACACCACCTGGGCGGCCGCGGCGCCGGCATAGCGGACCATCCCCGAGGTCGCGGCGACCGCTGCACCGGTGCACAGGATCGCCGCGCCCGGATAGGCCGCCGACCCGGCCAGGATTCCCACCACCCCCTGGGTGTACTTGTCGTCGCGCGGGCCCGGCACCGGCCAGGCGGCCCTGACGTCGGCGGCCTCCAGACCGGCCAGGTCGGTGTCGGGGAGGTCCAGGCCGATGTCGACCAGTTCCACCCGCCCGCAGTCGGCCAGCGCGTGCACCGGCTTGAGCCCGCCGAAGGTGACGGTCACCGCGGCCTGCACGGCCGGTCCGGTGATAGCCCCGGTGTGCACGTCGATGCCACTGGGGATGTCCACGGCGACCACCGGGACACCGGCGGCCCGCACCGCGGCGAAGACCTCCGCGGCCGCCGGCCGCAACGGGCCGGTGCCGGAGATTCCGACCACGCCGTCGATCACCAGATCGGCGCCCGCAGGCGGGGCCTGCACCACCCGGCCGCCGGCCGCCCGGAACGCGGCCAGGGCGGCGGGGTGGGTGCGTTCCGGGTCGAGCAGGATCGCCGACGCCCCGGCCCCCCGGCGGCGCAGGAACGTCGCCGCCCACAGTGCGTCACCGCCGTTGTCGCCGGAGCCGACGACCGCGCACACCGACCGGCCGGCCACCCCGCCGGTGCGGCGGCGCAATTCGGCGGCTATCGACGTCGCCAGCCCGCCGGCGGCGCGGCGCATCAACGCGCCGCCTGGCAGGGCGGCCAGCAGGGGCGCCTCCGCGGACCGGATCTGATCGGCCGTGTAGAAGTGCCGCATCGGGCTTATTCGACGGTGACGGACTTGGCCAGGTTCCGCGGCTTGTCCACGTCGTAGCCGCGGGCCAGGGCGACCGCGGCGGCGAAGGCCTGAAGCGGAACGGTGGACAGCAGGGGCTGGAAAAGCGTTGAGACCGCGGGGATCTCAAACATGTGGTCGGCGTAGGGCCGGACGGTGTCGTCACCTTCCTCGGCGATCACGATGGTGACCGCGCCACGGGCCTGGATCTCCCGGATGTTGGAGAGCAGCTTCGAGTGCAGCATCGCGGCGTTCTTCGGCGAGGGCATCACGACGATGACCGGCAGGCCCTCCTCGATCAGCGCGATCGGCCCGTGCTTGAGTTCGCCTGCGGCGAAGCCCTCGGCATGCATGTAGGCCAGTTCCTTGAGCTTGAGCGCACCCTCGAGTGCCACCGGGTAGCCCACGTGGCGGCCCAGGAACAGCACCGCCGAGGAGTCGGCGTAGCGGCGGCCCAACTCGGCGGCGGTGTCCAGACGGCCGAGCACGGCGGCGATCAGCGCCGGCATCGACTCCAGTTCGCGGAACTCCCGTTCCACCTCGTCGGGGTACTTGGTGCCGCGGGCCTGAGCCAGTGCCAGGCCGACGAGGTAGTTCGCGGCGACCTGGGCGAGGAAAGTCTTGGTGGCCGCGACGCCGATCTCCGGCCCGGCGCGGGTGTAGAGGACGGCGTCGGCCTCGCGCGGTATCTGGCTGCCGTTGGTGTTGCAGACGGCCAGGATCTTGGCCTTCTGGGTCTTGGCGTGACGCACCGCCTCGAGGGTGTCGGCGGTCTCCCCGGACTGCGAGATGGCGATCACCAGGGTGCCGCGGTCCAGAACCGGGTCGCGGTAACGGAATTCGCTGGCCAACTCGACCTCCACCGGCAGGCGGGTCCAGTGCTCGATGGCGTACTTGGCCAGCAACCCGGAGTGGTAGGCGGTGCCGCACGCCACGATGAACACCTTGTCGACTTCGCGCAGATCCTGATCCGAGAGGCGCTGCTCGTCGAGCACGATCCGGCCGTCGCTGAAATGGCCGAGCAGGGTGTCGGACACGGCGTCGGGCTGCTCGGCCATCTCCTTGAGCATGAAGTAGTCGTAGCCGCCCTTCTCGGCGGCCGACAGGTCCCAGTCGATGTGAAAGGGCCGGGCGTGGGCGGCCTGGTCGTTGCCGTCGAAGTCCATGATCCGGTAGCCGTCGGCGGTGATCACCACCGCCTGGTCCTGGCCGAGTTCGACTGCCTCGCGGGTGAATTCGATGAACGCAGCGACATCGGATCCCAGGAACATCTCGCCCTCGCCGATGCCGACCACCAGCGGGGTGGACCGGCGTGCCGCGACGATGGTTCCCGGATCTGCGGCATGGGAGAACACCAGCGTGAAATGACCCTCCAGCCGGCGCAGCACGGCCAGCGCCGAACCGACGAAGTCCCCGGCCGTCGCGCCGTGCCGGTAGGCGCGGGCGACCAGGTGCACCGCCACCTCGGTGTCGGTGTCGCTGGCGAACTCGACGCCGGCGGCCTCCAGTTCGGCGCGAAGCACGGCGAAGTTCTCGATGATGCCGTTGTGCACGACGGCGAACTCCCCGGCGGCGTCGCGGTGCGGATGGGCGTTGCGGTCGGTGGGCCGGCCGTGGGTGGCCCACCGGGTGTGCCCGATGCCGGCGGTTCCGGTCAGACCCGCCGGATCGGCCTCGGCGAGCGCGGCCTCGAGATTGGCCAGCCGGCCGGCGCGGCGCCGGACGGTCAGCCCGCCGGCGCCGTCGAGAAGTGCCAGGCCGGCGGAGTCGTAGCCCCGGTACTCCATCCGGCGCAGAGCGTCGACGATGACGCCGCAGGCAGGGCGGTGCCCGACGTAGGCCACTATTCCGCACATCGGCTCCAGAGTAGTCCAGCCCACCGCGGCCGCCACTCGGCTACGGTCGGGGGATGGCCCGGATCAAGAAGGTGTTCCACGCCGTGACCCGGCACGGTCCCCACCAGGTGCTGCGCGGCGACCTGAATTTCGCCGGCGTCCCGGGGGTGCTGTACACCCCCGCCGAAGGCTTTGACCTGCCCGGGATCGCCTTCGGCCACGACTGGCTGGCCGGCGCCGAAGACTACGCCGGGACCCTGGAGCATCTGGCCAGCTGGGGCATCGTCGCGGCCGCCCCGAACACCCAGCGCGGGCCGGTGCCGTCGGCGCTGACGTTCTCCCGCGATCTGACCGACACCCTCGAGGTCATCTCCGGGGTGCGTTTGGGCTCCGGAGCGATCAGCGTCGATCCCGCCAGACTCGGACTGGCCGGTCACGGCTTCGGCGCCGCGGCGGCCGTGCTGGCTGCGGCGGGCCCGGCCGAGGTGGCCGCGGTGGCGGCGGTGTTCCCGTCGGTGACCAAGCCGTCGGCCGAGGCCGCCGCGGCGACCCTGACCGTCCCCGGCCTGGTGCTGGCCACCCCCGACGACGCCAGGTCCCTGCGGACCGACGCCCTCGAGGTGGCGGCCGGCTGGGACGGCGCTGTGCTTCGCGTCGTCGACGAGGCGCATTCCGCCGGCCTGGCCGAGAAACGCCGGCTCACCGGGCTCCTCGGTTTCCCCGGTTCCAGTGGCGGCACCCAGAAGACGGTCCGGGCACTGCTCACCGGTTTCCTGCTGTTCCACCTGACCGGCGACAAAGGCTGCCGGGAGTTCGCCGATCCCGAGGCCGAGTTGCCGCACACCAGCAGGCCGGATCCCGAGGCCCCGCCGGTGACGGCCGAAGATCGGATCGTCGCCCTGTTCCGCTAGCGTTCGCTGACATGCGCTCCGGCATTTTCCTGTCCTACGCGGGCGGCTTCAAAGAAACCGCCGAGCAGGTGGTCACCCTGGAGAAGCAGGGCGTGGACCTGGTTCTGGTGGCCGAGGCGTACTCCTTCGACGCGGTCAGCCAGTTGGGGTATCTGGCGGCCAAGACGTCGACCATCGAACTCGGATCCGGGGTGGTGCCGATCTACACCCGGACCCCGACACTGCTGGCGATGACGGCGGCCGGACTGGACTACGTCTCCGACGGCCGGTTCCGGTTGGGGATCGGCACCTCGGGGCCACAGGTGATGGAGGGGTTCCACGGCGTCGCCTTCGACGCCCCACTCGGCCGCACCCGGGAGGTCGTGGAGATCTGCCGGGAGGTGTGGCGCCGGGAACGGCTGGACCACCAGGGGCGGCACTACCAGATACCGCTGCCCCCGGATCGTGGAACCGGGCTGGGCAAGGCTCTCAAGATCATCAATCAACCCGTGCGCGAACGGATTCCGATACACATCGCCGCACTGGGCCCCAGGAACGTCGAACTGACCGCGGAGATCGCCGAGGGCTGGCAACCGGTCTTCTTCCTGCCCGAGCGTGCCGACCGGGTGTGGGGCGAGGCGCTGCGCGCCGGAAGAGCCAAGCGGGACGGGAGCCTCGGGGAGCTCGATGTCATGGTCGGTGTGTCCCTGGCCATCGGCGATGACGTCGAGGACCGGCTGCAGTGGGCCAAACCCCAACTTGCGCTGTACATCGGCGGCATGGGCGCCAAGGGCCGCAACTTCTACCACGATGTGGCCACCCGCTACGGGTTCGGCGACGTGGCCGACCGTATCCAGGAGCTGTACCTGTCCGGTCGCAAAGCCGAGGCGATAGCCGCGGTGCCCGACGAACTGGTGCGCGGCGTGTCGCTGATCGGCCCGCCGGGCTACGTCAGGGAACGTATCGCCGCGTTCGCCGAGGCCGGGGTGACCACCCTGCTGGCAAGCCCGCTGGCCGCCGACGGCGCTGAGTACGTCGGTTTCGTGGAGCGGTTCCGGCAGCTGCTGGACTGAGCGCTCACCGGCCCACCTGCGGGAGTTCGTCCGCGGCGATCTCGCAGGGAGTCCGGGGGTCGGCGGGCCGCGACGGCTGCGCCGGCGGCTCGGCCTCGGGTGGGCGCTCCGCCGCCAGCAGCGGCGGAACCGGAATCGGTGCCACCGATACCGGTGCGCTCGGATCTCGTCCGAGCACGCTGCCCCCGGCGGGTGCCTCCGGCACCACGCTTGGGACCACCAGCGGAACCGGCCTGAGCGCTCCCGGCTCAACGGTCACCACTCCTGGGCTTGATGAGCTCATGGAGCGCAACCGTCAGCAGCAGGCCGCCGCTGCCGCCAGCAACGGTGGGGCCAACGGCCTCGCGGCTGGCTCCAACACGGCTGTCGGCGCACCGTCGGGTGGCACCGCTCCTCAGGGCGCCTCTCGTTCCTTCAACAACGGCGGTTTGGGCTCGTCCACCACTGCGGCCAGTGGCGCCACCACCGGAAGCGGCCTTGGGACCGGCACGCCGACAGGCGCGACGGGCAACACCGCGACGTCGACAACTGGCGGTTTCGGACCGAACGGACTCACCAGCGCCAGCGGCGGTTCTTCGACGACCGGTACTGGCACTGGCTCTGCCTCGACCACCACGAACGGCGGAACTGGTTCGGCCACGAGCTCGAACACCGGCTCGAACACCGGCTCGAACACCGGCTCGAACACTGGCTCGAACACTGGCTCGAACACTGGCGCAAGCACCGGCTCGACCCCGCGCTCCACCACCACGGCCTCCAACACGGCCTCCAACACGGCTGGTTCGTCTTCTGGCTCGACCTACCTGGTCCAGAAGGGCGACACGATGCAGACCATCGCCAAGTCGCAGCTGGGTTCCACCAACAAGTGGCAGTTGATCGCCAAGGCCAATCCCACGGTGGATCCCACCCGCATGAAGATTGGTACCAAGCTGGTGATCCCCGCGGTGAACGGCACGGTCTCGGGTGAGACGACCATCGCTTCCACTGGCAGCACCGGATCGAGCGCCTCCACCAAGACGGCATCGTCCTCGAACACCCGCGGCACCGGCAACACCGCTACGGCGTCCGCCAGCGGCGGCACGCATACGGTCGCCAAGGGCGAGACGCTCTCCTCGATCGCCAAGAAGTACTACGGCGATTCGAAGCTCTGGAAGTCGATCGCCAGCGCCAACCCCAAGATCAACCCCAACAGCCTGGCGGTCGGCGACAAGCTCACCATCCCCGCCAAGTCGGTGGTGGTCAGCGGCGGCAACGTCGAGCG
>NZ_JBBATF010000083.1:0-13615 GCF_040398885.1 Mycobacterium sp.
ACTGGCCACGACAGGCAGGGGATTTCGTGAAGGTGATGCCGCGCGACTACAAGCGCGTCCTGCAAGCCATCGCCGAGGCCGTGGCGTCCGGCGCCACCGGCTCCGAAGTCGACGAGGCGATCATGGGGGCATCCCGTGGCTGATCCGAGCGGCTTCCTCAAGCACACCCGTCGCCAGACCCCGAAGCGACGCCCGGTCCCGCTGCGGTTGCGGGACTGGAACGAGGTCTACGAAGAATTTCAGCCTGAGACCCTCAGGGAGCAGGCGTCGCGCTGCATGGACTGCGGAATCCCGTTCTGCCACAACGGCTGCCCGCTGGGCAACCTGATCCCCGAGTGGAACGACCTGGTCTACCAGGACCGGTGGAGGGATGCCGCCGAGCGGTTGCACGCCACCAACAACTTCCCGGAGTTCACCGGCCGGCTCTGCCCGGCGCCGTGCGAGGCGTCCTGCGTGCTGGGCATCAACTCCGACCCTGTGACCATCAAGCAGGTCGAAGTCGAGATCATCGACAACGCCTTCGACGAGGGTTGGGTCACCCCCAACCGGCCGCATCTGGTGACCGGCAAGTCCGTCGCCGTCGTCGGCTCCGGCCCGGCCGGGCTGGCGGCCGCCCAGCAGCTCACCCGTGCCGGCCACGACGTGACGGTGTTCGAGCGCGCCGACCGCATCGGCGGCCTGCTGCGCTACGGCATCCCCGAGTTCAAGATGGAGAAGCGCCACATCGACCGCCGCCTGGAGCAGATGGAGGCCGAGGGCACCAAGTTCCGGGCCGGCGTCAACGTCGGCGTCGACGTCACCGCCGCGGAACTGCGGGAGGACTTCGATGCGGTGGTGCTGGCCGGCGGGGCGACCGACTGGCGGGACCTGCCGATCCCGGGGCGTGAACTCGAGGGCATCCACCAGGCGATGGAGTACCTGCCGTGGGCCAACAAGGTGGCCGTCGGCGATCTGGACGAGACGCCGATCACCGCCGAGGGCAAGCGCGTGGTCATCATCGGCGGCGGCGACACCGGGGCGGACTGCCTGGGCACCGCCCACCGGCAGGGCGCGGCCAGCGTGCACCAGTTCGAGATCATGCCGAAGCCGGGCGCCGACCGGGACCCCTCCACGCCTTGGCCGACCTACCCGCTGATCTACCGGGTGTCCTCGGCCCACGAAGAGGGCGGCGAACGCGTCTTCTCGGTCAACACCGAGCGTTTCCTCGGCGAGGACGGCAGGGTCACCGGCCTGCGTGCGCACGAGGTGGTGATGACGGCCGGCAAGTTCGAGAAGGTGGAGGGTTCCGAGTTCGACCTGGACGCCGACATCGTCTTCCTGGCGATGGGCTTCGTCGGACCCGAGAAACCGGGCCTGCTGAGCGACCTCGGCGTGGGACTCACCGACCGCGGCAACGTCGCCCGCAACGCGGACTTCGAGACCTCGGTGCCGGGTGTGTTCGTGGCCGGCGACATGGGCCGCGGGCAGTCGCTGATCGTGTGGGCGATCGCCGAGGGACGCGCCGCGGCCGCCGGCGTCGACCGTTACCTGATGGGACACACAGCTTTGCCGGCGCCCATCGCCCCGACCGCGGTGCCGCAACAATAGCCCCATAGGTAACACCAGAAACGTACGACCTGCGACGGCGTGCCTCCCTCGCCATTGGTGGCAATTAAGTTCTAATTGCTGGAATGGGGCTGCGCGATACCGCGCTCCCCGGGTTGCCAATGGCTGTCGACCGCAGGAGAGACCCCTCGTGAACCTGAACAGTCCGATCTCGACGCCGATCCTGCGGACCCGCGTCGGTCGCATCGCCCTGTCCCTACTGGCCCACCCGCCGGCCAAGAGCCGTGAGTTCCCCGCCGAGCAGGAACGCCTCGTCACCGCCGACGAGTTGATGATGTACGGGTTCAACGGCTTCTAATCCCTTTCGCGCCGACTGTCCGGTGCATTCGGGCGCGACCGTCCACAGCTAACTGCAGATCGACTTGACCCCTCGGCTTCGCCGTGCTCGGGTGCGGTCACGAAGGTGTTTGCTGAAGCAACATTTGATCGACTCGACAGATTTCAACAGCACACCTACCATGAGTCCGGTCCGCTGTTTTCGGGCGTGCGTCAAGGGGAGGGGCTACAGGTGGTTCTCGATGTCAACACAGCAACGGTCGCAGCGTCGGCGACTGCAGAGGGGGCGGTCTCGGCGGAGATTGCTTCGGCCGCCGCCGCGGCAGCGGCGGCGCTGACCGCGGTCATGCCGATGGGCGCCGACTTGGACTCGATCGAGTTCGCCGCAGCGCTCAACGCCGCCGGCGCCACCTACATCGGCACCGCCGGCGAGCACTCGGCCAACCGGGCCATGTTCGCCGGCTCGCAAGACCTCGCGGCAGCGACCTACACGGCCGCCGAAGCCGTCAACAACACCGCACTCGCGCTCTGACGCCGACCCATGCCGGATCCCGCGTGGCCGTCGTCGCCTCCCGAAGCCAACTACCTCAGGCTGGTCGGGTCGGGCGCGGCTGGAGCCGGCACGACACTGGCCAGCGCCGCGGCCTGGGAGGCCCTGATGGCGGGCACTGAGATGGCCGCGTCGGTGTCGACACTGAACACGGCGGCGACGGCGCTGGACTTCGAAGGCCTGGGTGGCGCCGCATCGGCGGGTACGGCCACCGGGTTGAACAGCTCCCTGCACCTGCTCGCGGGTTGGATCCAGGAGAAGCCGCCGATCGCGGCCAGTGCGGTCGCGGCATACGAGACCGCGGTCTCGACGATGATCCCGGCGGCGGTCTCGCTGGCCAACCGGGCCGAACAGGCTGCCGACGTGGCGATCAACCCGCTGGTCCTGGGCGCGTTGACGCCGGCCATCGTGGCACTGGACCTGGAGTACTTCGGCGAACACTGGCCGCACAACGCAAGCACGGGAGCCGCCTACGGATCGGCCCTGACGGCACTGTTGCCGGCGCTGGCGGTCCCGCCGCCGCTCGCCCCGCCCGGAGCGTCGCCGTCCGCCCCGGCATCGGCCGCCGCGGCGCTCGCCGAGACGGCCGGCCAGGCCGCGGCCGGAGAGGCCCTGAAGGAATCCGGCCAGATCGCCGGGATGGCCGGAGAGGGCGGCGCGGCGCCGGCGGAGGCAGCCGGTCAGGTGGGCCGACTGGCGACGTCGGCGATCCAGCCCCTGCAATCGGTCCCGCAGCCGCCGGCGGGGATGTTCCAGGCGCCCTGGCAGGCCTTCCAGAGCCTGTCCGGCCTTCCCCAGTCGATGCCGGGCCGGCTCGGCGCGCCATCCGAGGGCGGACTGACCGAAGCCGCCGACATACCGGCCGGGATGCTCGCCGCCCGGATCGCGGCCGAATTCGGCGCCGGCGCCGGGGGTGGCGCGGGAACCGGTGGACCGGGCTTCGCCGGTGCGGGCGGTGCCGGACCGGGTGTCGGTGGCGTCGGTGCCGGCGGCGTCCCCGGCGCCGGGCTCACCAGTTACACCCGACCCAACAGCAGCTTCGCCCCGGAGAACAGCGGCAGGCCGACAAGCCTCAAGAGCGGGCTCCTGAGTGCGGCAGAACTGCGCGGACCCACCACAACGGCAGGTGGGGCCGTTCCGATATCGCCTGCCCCGACCGGGATGCTGGGCACCAGCAAAGATGAAAGCGGCAAGGACAACGTTCTCCGCGCGCGGATCTCGCTGCCGGGTGAACGGCGAGACGGGAACTCGACGTAGCAAATGCGAAATCGCGGGGGGTGTAGCGGAACGATGTTTGCCACAGGGTGAAGTGACAGCTTCGCCGTCCCGTCGAATACTCGGTAATCCCTTGGTCGCACGACCGACATCAACAACTCAGCAAAGGAATAGGAACGAATGACCCTCGTCGTCACACCCGAGGTGCTGCGAAGCACCCAGCAGGCCATCGAATCCGCACTGCAGCACGCCACCGCAATCGCCAACGGCTACCTCAGCCACCACGAGGGTCTCGGCTCGGCCGTCTGGGGCGGCCAGGCCTCCCTTGCGTCGGTGAACACCGCCGCGCAGATCAACGCCGATCTCCAGCAGACCATCACCGGTGGCACCCGGTTGGCGCACGGCCTGAGCCAGGCCGCCTCGCTGATGGAACAGCACGAGGTCGACGCCGCCCACAGCCTCACCGGTTTCGCCGCGAACGCCTGATCCGTCCATACCCGAAAGGAACGCCCAATGTCCGGCAACATCACCTACAACCACTCCGCCGTCGCCGACTTCGCCTCCGACGTGGGTTCCCGTGCGGCCCAGCTGATGGAAATCCACGACGACATCCAGCAGCGCACCAACGCGATCGCCGACTTCTTCCAGGGCTCGGCTGCGACGTCGTTCCACGAGGCGCAGACGCAGATGCTGCACGGCCTGCAGGGCCTCATCAACACGGTGAGCCGGCACGGCCAGACCATCAGCAGCGTCAACGAGGGCGCCCACGCCACCGACATGCAGATGAGCAACCTGTTCTGAGCCGCACGGCATGAGGCCGGGGGGGCGCGCAACAGTGCGCCCCGCCGGCTGTCGGTGAACCTTCAACCTCTCCTAGGACCCGAATGCTGACGACGTCTCTTGACGGGCTGTGGGCACTGCAGGTGCTCACAGGTATCGAAGTGCTCGCACCGGAACTCGGTCTGCGCCCGCACCTGCCCAGCGTGGAAACGCGCGGGACGGTGCTTGATCACCCCGCCGCCGAGGAATTGCGGACGACGGGCGTCATCGACGCGGCCGGCACGGTGGACGAAACCGTCATGGAATGGCTGACGGTGCTGTCGCGACGGGACCTCGCCGTTCTGCTGTACGTCCAGACCCCCGCGGCCGACACCGAGCCGGAGCGCATTCTGCTGGCCCGCTTCGCGCAGTGGTGGGTCAGCCTGGAGCGGTACGGCAACCTGGTTCGGCTCGGCGGCGCGGGCACCGCTACGAGTGAACGGTCGGCAGCTCTACTGATCAGCGCCCAGATCGGACGTCTCTGCGGGGCGATGGCACCCGCCTCGTTCAAGCCCGCGACCATCGACGCCGTCGACATCCTCGGCGCGGTGAAGGACCCGGCAAGCCTGCGCGCCTTCCTGGTCGACCGCGGATTCGACAGCGATCAGATCGCCACCCTCACCCTGGCCGCCGACCGGGGCCGATCCGCCCAGGCCGCCGCCGTGGCGATACAGGCCGGCGCCGGCGCCGGGCCGACGCGCGCTCACATCGAATCGGGCGCCGTCACGATCATCGACACCCCCCGGGGCCGGCTGGTGTCCGAGCACGTCAAGCGCGCCGGGAGGTCCTGGATGATCGTCAGCCCCGGATCGGGTCCGAACATCTCCGCCGCCGTGCTCGCCATGCTGCGAAATCTGCCGGCACGGAACCAGTGGCATTCACACAGAAAGGTTGTCTAGGTGACCGATCGCCGGAAGGAGAAGTCGCGCTCCGACGACCCGGTCCGCCGGGAACCGCCTTTGGCGCCGCCGTACAACCGGAAGGTGCCGGTGTCCGTCTCCGGAACGCTGCGCATCTCAGACATGGTGGCACCCAGGAAGATCCCACCGGGTTCGGGATGGCGCAAGTTCGCCTACAACGTCTCGGGCAAGACGATCAACCCGGGTGAGTCTCCGGCGGAACGTCACTATCGCGAACTTCGGGAACGCATCCGGCGCCACATCCGCAAGCAGTATGTGATCGCCTTCGTTTCGGGCAAGGGTGGCGTCGGTAAGACGACGATGACCGCCTGCGTTGGCGGGGTCTTCCGGGAAAGCCGGCCCGAGAACGTCGTCGCCATCGATGCCGCGCCGGGGTTCGGGACACTCGCCGGCCGCATCGACGAGGCGCCCCCCGGAGACTACGCGGCCATACTCAACGACACCGACGTGCAGGGCTACGCCGATGTCCGGGAACACCTGGGGCAGAACGCCATCGGCCTTGACGTCCTAGCCGGAAATCGCGCCTCGGACCAGCCGCGGCCGCTCGCGCCGGCCATGTTCAGCGGCGTCCTGTCGCGACTTCGCCGCACCCACAACGTCATCCTGATCGACACCTCCGACGACCTGGAGCATCCGGTGATGAAAGCCGTGCTGGACGCCTGCGACGCTCTGGTGTTCGTCTCCGGCCTGACCGCCGACACCTCGCTTCCGGTGACCCGGGCCATCGACCTGTTGCGTTCGATGGGGTACCACGAGTTGGTTTCCCGGAGCACGGTCGTTCTCAACGACAGCCGCAACGGCTACGGAAAGGACGCCCGCGACTACCTGACCGAGAGGTTCAGTCAGTCCGGTGCGACCGTCGAGTTCATGCCCTATGACCCACATCTGGCCAAGGGCGGCATCATCGACACCGCACACGAACTGCAGAAGAAGACCCGTCTCCGACTCTTCGAGATCACTGCAGCCCTCGCCGACAAGTACGTGCCGGACGCCGACAGGCCGCACTGATGGCGAAGGTCTCATTCCCGGCCCGCTGCGCCGTCGCCGTCGTCTGCGGTGAACACGTCGTCTCGCAGGTGTATCCGGCGTCGGTACCGGTCGAGGTCTTTCTGGACAACATCGTCGCACTGCTCGACGACGACTTGAAGCGCCGCGGCGCCGTCGCGCTGGACACGGGTGTCGCGTATGAATTGCAGCGCGCGAACGGAACCCGCCTCGATGTCACCAAGACGCTCGACGAACTCGGCATCGAAGACGGCGACGCTCTGGTCCTGGTCGCGGCAGAGCCCGGGGAATCGTTCGAGCCGCAATGCGAGTCCTTATCCAGCGGCCTGGCTGATATCGGCAAGAAGTTGTTCACCCCCGTCACCGCCCATACCGCGGCGATGACGGCACTGGGCATCCTCGGCATGGTTGTCCTCACGACTGTCGCCTTGGCGGTCCACACCCGGATGCACACCGGCTCATGGGTCGTCGCGTCGACGATCCTCGTCTTCGGCGCCGCGGTCGCCTTCGGCGCGTTCGCGGTATGGCGATGGTGGCCAGATGAATGGCAGTTGTCCGGCGGGCTGGCCTGGCTGGCGACGCCGCTACTGGCCGTCGGCGCCGCAGCGGCGACACCGGGTGCGGTCGGCGGGGCCCACCTCTTCGTGGCCGGTCTTGCCGCGGCGGTCCTGATCTGCGGGCTGGTCGCGGTCAGCGGTAGGTACCTGACCGCCGCCGCCACCGTCGTAACCCTCTGTGCGATAGGCGGACTCAATGCCGCCGTGCGGATGTGGCAACCGGTTGCAGCGCAGCGCCTCGGGATCTGCACGCTGGTCGGATTACTCATCCTCTTGACAACCGGGCCGACGATCGCGCTGTGGGTGGCGGGCATCCGTCCACCGCACTTCGGTTCCATCACCGGCCGGGACGTGTTCCGCCGCGGTGACGGCATGCCGGTCGACGCGGTCGCACCTGTGGACGACGACGTCGAGGACGACCCGGACCTCGATGTCACACCCCGCGGGTCGGTGATCGCCGCGGCCGCCCGGCGTGCCAACAGCGTCCTGACCGGGATATGTGTCGCCGCGGCGGTAGCCCTGCCCGCGGCGGTGTGGACCACGCTGATGCCGGGCGAGCCGCGCGGCGTCGGGGCGTTGATCGTCGCCGTGCTTTTCGTCGCGATCTACATCAGCCGGGCAAGGGCGTTCACCGACCGTCGGCAGGCGGTCGCCCTGGTGTGCGGGGCGGCGGCGGCGGTATGCGCCGGTGTTGTGCGGTACGTGCTGTCCTATCCGGCCGAGGCCGTCGCGCCCCTGTGGTGGGGAGTCCTGGTGCTGGTGGCCTTCGCGGCCGCCGGCCTCGCCGCAGCCCTTCTCGTACCAGCGACCCGCTTCACGCCGCTGGTCCGGATGGTCGCCGAGTGGCTGGAGTTGGCGGCGATCGTCGTGGCGCTCCCGCTGGCCGCCTGGGTCGGGGGGTTGTTCGCATGGGTGCGGATGCGATGACCCGGGGTGGGAGCCGAATCCTCGCGCTTGCCATGGCCGTCGTCCTCACCGGCACGCTGTCCAACGCGCCGACGGCCTCGGCGATCGAGCCGCCACGCATCGATCCCGCGCTGGTTCCTGCGGACGATCATCCGGGGCCCGAGCAGGCAATGCGGCAAAGCAACGTCTGCGCCCGCACCATCACTGTTGCCGAACCCGACGTGGGTCTGCCGGCGCCGGGTTTCACCATGCTCAATATCACCAAGGCCTGGCAGTACTCGACCGGTAACGGAGTCGCGGTGGCCGTGATCGACACCGGGGTGACCCCGAGCCCGCGGCTTCGGGTGGTGCCGGGCGGTGACTACGTCATGGGCGGCGACGGTCTGTCCGACTGCGACGCGCATGGGACCGTGGTCGCATCGGTGATCTCCGCGGCGCCATCAGGCTCGCCGATGCCCGCGCCGCTCCCGCCCACGCCCGCGTTCCCGCCGCCTTCCGGTGGCTCGCCGGTGGTACAGGTCCCACCCCCGCCGGCCGACTCCCCGACCCCGCCGGCCGCCCCCGACGGCGTGGCAGGCGTTGCCCCGCACGCGACGGTGATCTCGATACGACAGTCCTCCAGGGCGTTCGAGCCGGAGAGCCCCGGACCGGGCGACATGGATGCGCGGCGCAAGGCCGGCACGGTGGCGACTCTCGCGCGGGCCATCGTCCACGCAGCCAATCTGGGTGCCAAAGTCGTCAATGTCAGTGTCACGGCGTGTGTTTCGGCAGCCGACCCGCTCGACCAGCGGTCCATCGGCGCGGCAGTCTGGTACGCGTCGGCCGTCAAGGACGCCGTGGTCGTCGCCGCGGCCGGAAACGAGGGCGAGGACGGCTGCGCCGAGAATCCGGCGTCTGGTCCACTGGACGCCGACGACCCGCGCGACTGGCGGCAGGTCAAGACGGTCTCGTCGCCATCCTGGTTCACCGATCACGTGCTGTCCGTGGGCGCCGTCGACACCACCGGTGCACCGTTGACCAAAAGCCTTGCCGGACCGTGGGTCGCTGCGGCGGCCCCCGGCGTGCAGATCATGGGGCTTTCGCCGCAAGGCGGTCCGGCCAATGCCTATCCGGCAGTGCGACCGGGAGAGAGGGACATCCCGTTCTGGGGAACCAGTTTCTCCGCCGCCTACGTCAGCGGGGTCGCCGCGCTGGTGAGGGCGAAATACCCGCAATTGAGCGCCCATCAGGTGATCAATCGGATCCTGCAGACCGCGCACAATCCCGCGCGGGGGGTCGACAACCAGGTGGGCTACGGCGTCGTCGATCCGGTTGCGGCGCTCACCTTTGATGTCCCGCCCGGCGACCGGGTGGCCGTCATCGCCCGGAGCAGGGTGCTGTCGCCGCCGCCGAGCCCGCGGCCACCTGATCACCGTGCCCGCACGGTGGCGATCGGATTCGCCGGCGTCGTCGTCGCCGCAGTGATGTTGTCCGGCTTGGTTTCCCGGGCGAGGAGGGCGCGATGACGGACCTCATTCTCATCGCCGGCGCGATGACGGACCTCATTCTCATCGCCGGCGTCTTCACCGCAGTGGTGCTCGGCTGGGGCTGGGGCGGTTACACCGGCGTGGCCGCAGGCCTGATCGTCGGGTTGCTACTCGGCGTCGTGCCCTGGCGCCGTCAGCCGCTGTGGTCGTGGCTCGGGCTCTACCTCGGCCGCAACCGCCCTATCGTCCTGAACGAGCCGGTCACGGTCGCCAATGACCGATCCGGCGGAGGAGTCCGTTATCAGGACGGGATTGCCGTCGCCGCGGTGCAGATTATGGGCCGGCCTCATTGCGCAAGCCGTTTCGCCGGATCGGCCGGGATCGAGACGGACGACACGGTGGACATCGCAGGGCTGATCCCCGCGATGCGCCAAAGCCTGGGACTGACCCTCGAGTCGATCTCGGTGGTCAGCTCCGGAGCGCGCCGGCGTCCGACCGGGGACTACCCGCGGGTGTACGACACGCTGATCGGAACCCCGCCGTACGCGGGACAGCGGGAAACCTGGTTGGTCATCAGGATGAGTGCCCTGGACAACGGTGACGCCCTACGATGGCGCACCACGGTGGGCGCCGCAACGCTGGCTGCGGCGCAGCGCATCTCCTTCCTGCTACGCCGCAACGGGATTCGCGCCAGGGTCGCGACCGTAACCGACATCCTCGAGTTCGAGAACCGGATGGGTTCCGACGCGCTGGAGCCGCGCAACCGGCGTTGGAACAGCGTACGCGGCGGAGCCGGATGGCAGACCACGTACGCCTACCGGTCGGACGACGTCAACACCGAGACGCTGGCGCAGGCATGGGCGCTTCGTGCCGACGGGATCATCCAGAACGTCACCCTGTCAGCGGACGGGACGGCGACCGCGACACTCACCATCCGGACCGCTCAGCCGCCCACCGCACCGCCGGCCGTTGTCCTGCAGCCACTTCCCGGTGAACAGGCGCAGGCATCGGCGGCCAACCTCTGCGGACCGCGACCGCGGCTTCGCGCGGTGGCCCGCGGTCCGCTTCCGCGATCAGTGGTCATCCCGGTCGGACCTTCCGGCGTTCTGCTCGGAAAAACACGAGACGGTGACCGTCTGGCACTGCCCCTGTCCGATCCCGCAGAGCAATGCCGGGTACACATCGCAGCCGAAGACGCCATCGCCAAGCGGATCATCGTCCGGGCCGCCGGGGCGGGGGAGCGCGTCACGGTACACACCACCAACCTGCAACGCTGGGACACCGTCCGGATGCCGCACGTCGCCGTGATCGAACATCCGCGCCCCGCCCCGGGCACCACCGTCAGCGTCACCGACGGAACCCTGGCACCGGCCCCCCGCCCACACACCGTGATTTCCGTCGGTGCACCGGGGGCCGGGACCCACCCGGCGGCGGACGTGGTGATCTCCCAGACCGGACCGGAGACCGTCGAGGTGACCGCAGCGGGCCGCACCTACGACGTGGCAGTTGAGTTCTTCCGCGCGGAGAACCTCTACGTCTCGAGAGATTCGGGATCGGTCGGGGCTGAGCTGGAAATGGCGGACTAGTCCATGACCAGCGGAGGAGTCTCGACGGTCAGCGCTCGCAGATACTTCGACCAGGCGATGTCCGTGCTGACGAAGGATCCGGCCGCAGCGCGCCGGCTCTTCAGCGAGGCCACCGAGACCGATCCGACGATGGCCGATGCGTGGCTGGGCCGGATCGCCGCAGGTGACGAGGAACTGTCGACACTCGAGCAACTCAACGGGTTCGGCGCCCGTCTGCACCGGGAGACGAATCGACTCGGCACCACTCTGGCTGCGCCGGCCAAAGCCGGTCCCTATCTGTCCATCACGGTGACCGAGGCCTCCCACGCCGGAGTCGCACTGGCCAGCGCTCTCATCGACGACCGGCAATTCGACAAGGCCGCCGCACTGCTCGACGATCCGGCGCTGCTGGACGGCTGGGAGAATCACCAGTGGCGCCAGTATGTGCGTGCCTACCTGATGTTCGCCACGCAGCGCTGGCCGGACGTCATCGCCGAGGCCGCCCGAGTCCTGCCTGCGCAGGCGGTGATCATGACTGCGGTGACGGCCGGCACCAACGCCTTGGCCGGTCATGCCGCGGCACACCTCGGGCAGGCCCGCGTTGCCCTGGACTGGGCCGACCGCATCGAACTGCGCTCGGATCCCCCCGCGCCTGCGGCCGCCCGGCGCAGCCTGCTCGATTCTGTTGTGGCGGTGGTAGATCCGGTGGAGTTTCCGCTGATCGCCGCCGACCTCGCCTACATCCGCGGTATGGCCCACCGGCAACTCGGGGACGAGACGCGGGCCCAGGTGTGGTTGTCCAGGGCGACCGTCAACGGGGCGCTGACCGAGCCTGCCAGGCAGGCGCTGTCCGATCCGCGGGTGCAACTGGTGGTCACCGACGAGGAGTCGATCAACAGCCGCACCGACAAGTGGGATGTCTCAACCGAGCAGTCCGAGGATGCGCGCGCCGACGAGGACAACAGGGGACGCCGGGCAGAGTTGTTGGCCGAAGGCCGCGCGCTGTTGGACAACCAGGTCGGCCTGGCCGAAGTGAAACGCGCCGTCGCTGAGATCGAGGACCAGATCGAAGTTCGGGCCCTGCGCCTGGCGCACGGCCTGCCGGTGACGAACCAGACCAACCACATGTTGCTCGTGGGGCCGCCGGGCACCGGCAAGACCACCACCGCCGAGGCGCTGGGCAAGATCTATGCGGGTCTCGGAATCGTCCGGAATCCGGAGATCATCGAGGTGAAGCGTTCCGACTTCTGCGGCGAGCACATCGGATCCTCCGGGCCGAAAACCAATGCGCTGATTGACCGTTCGCTCGGACGCATCCTGTTCTTCGACGAGTTCTACTCCTTGGTCGAGCGGCATCACGACGGCCGGCCGGACATGATAGGGATGGAAGCCGTGAACCAGTTGCTGGTCGCCCTGGAGGCGCACCGGTTCGACTTCTGCTTCATCGGGGCCGGCTATGAGCGCGAGGTCGATGACTTCCTCAAGGTGAATCCCGGTCTGGCGGGTCGCTTCAACCGCAGGCTCCGGTTCGAGTCCTACAGCCCGGGGGACCTGGTGGAGATCGCGGCCCGCTATGGCGCTCCGCGCGCCACCGTGCTGGACCGCGATGCCCGCACCGCGCTCGACGCGGCCTGCCAGAAGCTGCGGGCCTTCGTCGCCGCGGACGGCACGCACGGGGTCGACTTGATGCAGAACGGCCGATTCGCCCGCAATGTGGTGGAACGGGCGGAGCGGTTGCGGGACTCGCGCGTCGCCGCGCAGAACCGCACCGACAAGGGCTCGGTCACCCTCGCGGACCTCGAGACACTGCGCGCCCAGGACATCCTCGCCGCGGTGTCCGCCGCCTGCGCGGAGAAGAACGTGTCGCTGGGGTTCAGCGCACCCGGCTGAACCGCTCCAACTGCGTCGGCGGCCCGTCGGCGGGCGGCGGCGGCAGCACCAGGTCCACCCCGTCGATCACCCGAACAACGTTGCGTGTCTGGCGATCGAAGTTCAGCGTCCCGTGCTGGAAGTTCTGCACGATCCACTCCGGCTCGGCGATCTCGCCGCTGGTGGGCAGGCCCAGGGCGCCGCGCTCGTAACCCAGCGACGCCCACGCCGTGTAGATGGCGCCGGTGAGCGGCTGGGCGCCGGTCGCCGGTGACCAGTACATCGCGCCGCGCTCGAAATTCGCGTAACGGGTCGTGCCATCCCCGGCCGCCTCCAGTGAGATCGGCTTGCCCAGCGGGCCGGCTTCGCCGCCGCCTGACTCCCAGCGGGCCAGGATCGCACCACCCTGCAACGACTCGGTCACATCCGGTGGTCGGTTGAAATTGGCGGCCAGCTTGCGGATCTGGGCCATGGTGGCGTAGCCCTGGGTGCCCGGGCATTCGGTGTTGCCGACATCGCGGTGGGCGAAGATCTCCGGCAGTTCCACCACCCGTCCACCGGGCACCACGGTGTGCTGGCCGCCGGCGGACTTGAGGTTCACCATGCCCAGCGGGTCGACCTTGTCCAGGCTCAGCCGCCAGCCGAGCAGGCGGCCGACGGTCTTGGTCAGGATGTCCGGCGGCGGCTCGTCCTCGAAGTTGCCGATCATCGAAACGCCCCACACGTCGCTGTTGAAGCCGCCGGTGTGAGAACCCATGACGTCCTTGGTGATTCCGCCGGCGCGGCCCTCGAAGACCTGCCCGTACTTGTCCACCAGGGCGTTGTAGGCGATGTCGCACCAGCCCAGCGTCATGGTGTGATA
>NZ_JBBATF010000084.1:0-13532 GCF_040398885.1 Mycobacterium sp.
CCGCCGGTGCCACCCGCAGTGGTGCCCGCGCCGCCGGCCCCGCCGGCGCCGCCGGCGCCGAACAGCGCCAGCAGTGCGGCGTCGCCGCCGTTGCCGCCGAAGCTGCCCGGCCCGGTGGTCGAGTCCGCGCCGGCGCCGCCTGCGCCGCCGTTGCCCCACAGCAGGCCGCCCTTGCCGCCGCTGCCGCCCGCACCGCGGTTGACCGCCGCGATACCCGCGCCGCCCGCGCCGCCGTCACCGATCAGCCCGGACGCTCCGCCCAGGCCGCCGTTCCAGCCGTTGCCGCCGTTGCCGTAGAGCAGGCCGGCCTTGCCGCCGTCGCAGGCGTTGTCCTGGTTGCAGGTCTCGGCGGTCCAGCTGTAGCCGTCGCCGATCAGCAGGCCGGCGTTCGGGTTGGCCGCGGTGCCGTCGCCGATGAAGACCCGGACGAACTCGGCCAACGGATCAGCGGTGAGGTTGCCGGTGGCCGAGGCGCGCGGGCCGGACAGCAGGATGGGGAAGTCCGGGAGGCCTGCGGGCTCGCCGCTGGTGGTGGAGGAAGCGGGCTTGGCCGTGCCGCGGGTGCCGTCCAGGTCGCGACGGCTGAAGGCCGCCACCGTCCACATCAGGGGGGCGGCGGCCGGGGCGTCGCCGTCGCCGTCCGCGCCGAGCCAGGAGAGCAGATTGCTCCCCAACCCACTGACCCGGCCGGGCTGGGAGGCCACCGTCGGCGCGGTCATCGCCGGCGCGGTCGCCGCAGCCGACGCCACCGACGCCACCGACGGCGCCGTCGAACCGACTGCCTGGGCGGGGGCGGCGCCCGGATTGCCGGCCACCGTCGGCGCGGAGTTGTCCCTGGCAGGGGAGGAGATCTCGGGGAGGTCGTAGTCCGCCCTCGCCTCGGGTTCGGTCGAGGACGGGACCGGCGCCTGGGCGCGCGGGGCAGGCCTGCTGGCCGCGGGGGGTGCCAGGGGTGCGGGGGCGGCGTCGGATCCGCCGGCGTCGGCGGTCACCGGGGGTGCCTCGTTGCGGGAGGCCTTGGTCCGCCCGCGCGGCGCCGGGGTGGAGTCCGCTGAGGTGTCGTCCCGGGAACCGCCGCGAACGGTGGCAGAGCCGTTGCCGGTGGCAGAGCCGTTGCCGGAGGCCGAGCCGTTGCCGGTGGCCGAGCCGTCGTCGTTGGTGGGGGCCGACTTCGGCGCCGACCGAGTCGGGTTGGCCTTGGTGCGCGGGGTCTTGTCGGGGGAGTCCGAGGAGTTGGAGCCGGTCGATCCGCCGGAGCCCGTGGTGTCGGCGTAGGCGATCGCCGGGACCGAGGCCACGGCCGCGCCCACACCGAGGGCGACGGCGAGGGCGCCCACCCGGCCCACATGTCGCGCCGATCCTGATGTCACCGCTGCAGATTCGGGGACGGCCCGGCGGAGTTCGATCTTGCGAATTCCGGCGCGGCGGCGCCCCGTGGGGGCGGGCTGACGATCGCCGGCGGGCATGGACGAATCTGCTGCGGTCATGTACCGGTTCCTTAGTCCTCGGGCGCGGTCGTTTCCACCGCCCTCGCGCGGTAGTATGCCACCTCAGCAAGCTTCCGGTAACCCTCGGGGATCGAATCGGCAAGCGACCAATCGCGGGCCCGACCGCCCCGATCACTCTGACGGTGCCACTGGCGGCGTACACCGCATGGACGTGCCCGAAGAGTTCTCGTTGAGCCGACAGCGAACAGGCGGTGGATTGCCCTCTACGGGGCGTCCTGGGTGGCTGTAGTCACCCCGCTCGGGCTTCTCGTGGCAAATACTCCCGATGATCAGAAAACGGTGTAGCCGCCGTCGATCACCACCGTCTGCCCGGTGACATAGCTCGAACCGCGGCCGGCCAGCCACACGGCGACGGCCTCGAAATCCTCCGGGCTGCCCCACCGCCGCAGTGGCACCCGCGGCAGGATCTTGGCCTGTGCTGCCGGGGAGTCGAGCAGGTCTTCGGTCATCGCCGCCCTGGTCCAGCCCGGCACGATCGCGTTGACGCGGATGTTGTCGCGTGCCAACTCGACCGCCAGTCCGCGGGCCATGGCGGTGAGCGCGGCTTTGGCGCCCGCGTAGTGGGTGGCGAAGGCCAGCCCATCGCTCATCGAGACACTGCTGGTGAAGACGATCGATCCGCTGCCGCGGCTCTTCATGTGCCCGGCCACTGCGCGCACGGTGAAGAACTGCCCGTCGAGATTGACCGACATCACCCGGCGCCATTCCTCGGTGGACATCGTGTCGACGGGCGATGGGCGGCCGGGGACGCCGGCGTTGGCGAAGCACGAGTCGATCCGGCCGAAGGCATCCAGCGTCCGCTCCACGCCGCGGGTGACCGAGTCCTCGTCGCCGACGTCGACGGTGAATGCCGCCGCCGGCGCTCCGGAGGCACTCAGTTCGGCGACGCAGGCGTCGTTGCGCACCGCGTCGGTTCCCCAAATAGCAACCGCCGCACCGGCTTTGTGAAGGCCGCGGGCCATGCCCTTTCCGATTCCGCTGTTGCCGCCGGTCACCAGGGCGACATGGCCGGTCAGGTCATGCCACGGGGTCAACGCGTTTCCTCCCGGTCCGACGGCCTTAGATCATGTCCCGGGCGGCGAGCCAGCGCATGATCGGCCATCCCGCGAATACCGGCAGCCACACCGTCAGCACCCGGTAGAGCAGCACTGCGGGAACGGCGATCGCGGTCGGCACGCCGAAGGCCGCCAGGCCGCCGATCAGTGCCGCCTCCACCGCTCCGACGCCGCCGGGAGTGGGCGCTGCCGCCGCCAACGTCCCGCCCACCATCGTCACCACCGTGACGGTGACGAAGTTCGTGTCGCCGCCGAACGCCTGGACGCTGCCCCAGAGGGCCAGTGCCGCACCGAGTGTCGTTCCTGCACAACCCAATACGATCACGGCGAAACGTTTGGGCTCGCGAACGAGTTCGACCAGGTCGCTGCCCACCTCGTTGATCTTGGGCCGGACCGCGGTGTCCAGCCACTGTCGTAATTTCGGGACGAACAGGAAGGCCCCGACCGCGCCGAGGGCCAGTCCGCCGATCAGGTAGACCAGGGTGAGCTTGGGCACGAAGTGGGACAGGTCGGCCGAGGCGCCGGCGGCCACGCTGAAGAAGATCAGCAGTGCCACGTGGGTGATCACCTGCACCGCCTGCTGCACCGCGACCGCGGCGGTGGCCCGCACGGTTCCCAAACCCGCCTTCTGGAGGAACCGGGTGCTCAGCGCCAGACCGCCCACTCCGGCCGGAGTGGTGGTCGCCGCGAAGGTGTTGGCGAACTGCATGATGACCAGATGCCGGAAGGAGACCATTCCGCCGGCGCAGGCCCACAGTCCGGCCGCCGCGCCGACATAGGTCAGCGCCGACACGACCAGACCCAACAGCGCCCACCACCAGTTGGCTTGGCGCAGTTCGGAAAAGAACGCGGGCACCGTGCTGATGAAGGGATAGGCGACGTAGACCAGCGCCACCAGCAACACCAGTTGAATGGCCTGCTTGCGGGTGAACCGGGTGATCGTCTCGGTCTGGATGTCCTCGGCCCCGGTCTGCAGTTTGACCTCGTCGCTCGCCGCCGCCAGCACCGCCTTCGGGTCACTGA
This sequence comes from Mycobacterium sp., assembly GCF_040398885.1. GTDB lineage: Bacteria > Actinomycetota > Actinomycetes > Mycobacteriales > Mycobacteriaceae > Mycobacterium. The sequence goes on from NZ_JBBATF010000084.1 coordinate 3,587, forward strand.
GGCTGCGACGGATCCGGGCGGGCATCGCCGACCGGGTCAGTCGGCGGGACGCGGCCAGCACGGTGGTCGTTCCCAGCACGTCGATCGCGGCCCGTACCGCCGGCTTGGCGCCGAACCGGTCGGTCGTGGTCGCGAGCAGTTGGGCGATGTCTGCCTGCAACTGCTCTTCGGAGGAGCCGTACTCGGAGTTCCCGAAGCCACCGAACAGGGCGGTGCCCGAGTCGAGGGTGATCTCGCTGGGCCGCAGATCGCCGTGTGAGATCTGGTGGCGGTGCAACGTCGCGAACGATTCCCAGACGGCTGCGACGGCGTCGTCGTCGCCGACGTGCTCGAGGGATGTGCCGCGCGGCTGACTGTGGGCGAACATGGTCCAGCCGCGCTCGAGTCCGGCCAGGGACAGGGTGCTTGTGTTGGCCACACCGAGGTCGCCGACCGCGATGGTCATCAGGGCACGGTGTTCCACGGCCCGGTGCAGCGACATCTGCAGCGGCGCTGTCTCACTGTCCCGCAACACAAGCCAGCGCCAGAACTGCCGAACGGCCCCGCCGCTGCGCTGGTTCGGTCCGTACAGTTCCACGATCGCCTGGCGTCCGCTGTCATCGGTGGCCAGCAGTTCCAGGGGTCCGTTGCCCGCCGGGCGCAGCACGTTCAGCGCGGTGGTGTTGAAGCGCCGCCGGTCCAGTGCCCGCACCGCGCCGTCGAGGGGGATGTCCAACGCCGGGGTGCCGACCACCAGCACGATCAGCGCCCCGACGAACCAGCCCACCGCCAGCCCGAGCAGCGATCGCGCCGGGACCACGGCGCTGACCACCAGGTGGATCGGCACGAACGCCAGCAGCAGGGTCCACCACCAACGGCGCCAGCGTGCGGGAAGCCAGGGTCCCGACACCGTCAGCACCGCCGCCAGCATGGCGATCCAGCGCGGGTCGTCGAGGAACTGCGACAGCATCGTCGACAGCCGCTCGTTGAGGTCGAAGTGCCAACGCGGGGCGGCGATGCCCTGACCGCTGATGGACAGGGACAGCACCGCGATGGCCCCGGCCGCCGCGTAGGCCCCGAGCAGCTTCCATTGCCGCCCGGCGATCAGGCCGATCAGGATCACGAACGGCAGTGCGACGATCAGTACGCCGTAGAACAGGTACACCGCGTTGGACTGTGCCGGGGTTAGCACTCCGACGATCCGTGAGACCGACTTCTCCAATTCCACCCAGTCGCTGCGGGTGATGAGCGAACTGAAGACGACGATCGCCAGGAACAGGGTGGCCAGGCCCACCCGGACGATGTCATTTGTCCGTCTGGTCAGCGGTTGCAGCAGATCACCGGTTACAGCGATCTCACGCCCGTCGACTCGCACGGTGCTGAATCTATCCTCAGATGAGGCCGGCGTAGCCCAGCAGCGCCGCCGCGCCCACCACGATCAGCGGATTGATCCCGGTGCGGACGAAGATGTCATGTGAATGACGGGTTTAACCGGGTGGCGGTGGGACGCCGGGCAGCGGTAGGACGGGGACGGGGACGCCGGGTGGCGGTGGGACGGGGGTGCCGGGCGCCGGTTGGACCCCGGGTGGCGGTCCGACGACGAATTCCTCCGGCTGCTGCTGACCGAGCAAGCCGCCCTTCAGGCCCCCGTCCTGGTACATCGCGTAGACGCGACGCAGGATGGAGATGCGTCCGACGCCGCCGACGTCGTCGTTGGGCGCCAAGCCGGGTGCCGCCGTGCCCTCTCCCGGGGCGGCCGGGTTCGAGTTGAGCCCCAACAGGTAATTCGGGTTCCAGGGGTCCGTGTTGATGGTCCCGGCCGCCGGTTCCCCCGGCAGCGCGGGTTGCGCGGTTTGGCCCAGGAGCAGTTCGTTTCCTCGTTGACCTTGTACTAGGGATGACAGGTTCGGCAATCCAAGCAGGCCACCGGGCTGATCACCTGTCTGTCCCAGGGCGTTGCGGACTTGTCCCAGGGTTTCGCGCACCCCTGGCGCATCGGGCGCCGGAGCGGGCGCCGCGGGCGCCGGCGGAGCCGCCGGTGGAGCCGCCGGTGGCGGCGGAGCGGGCGCCGGAAGCGGCGGGACGGGGGCCGGCACCGGGGCCGGCACAGGGGCCGGCACTGGGGAGGGCAGGGGAGGCGGCAGGGGGTCCGCTGCCGAGGGCGCGGCACAGCCGAGTGCCCCGATGGTCAGTCCGACAGCGACCGCGATGCGACCAAGGTTCATGGGCAATTAGTAGCAGATTCCGGGTCAGCCGGCTGGAGCATTCGGCAGCGGCGGCGGGGCGGCCTCCGGCGGCTGGACCGCCGCCGGATCGATGTAGAACTGCTCCAACCCGGGCGGGATGTTGCTTCCCGGCGGTGCGGCGGTGCCGGGCAGCGGCTGGCCGAGCTGGTCGCCGGGCATCCGCCCCAGATTGCCGTGGACCAGGGCGTGCACGCCTTTCCACGCGTCGATCCGCGCGAACGGACTGGGCTCGGCATTGGGCGCCAGCGCATACGGCGAGGCCTGGTCCTCGGTCGGCATCCGGAAATTCTGCGGCCGCAATGCCTGCGCCAACGTCCAGGGGTCGGCGACCGGAGCCGTTCCCGGCGGCGGCGGCAACGTGCCCACCAGGGCGGGTTGCGGCGAAGCCGCGAGCAGGTCGGTCATGGCTTCCAGCGGGTTCACCCGGAGCGCCTGGGTGGCCTGGCCGAGCATCGACTTGGCCGCCTCCGGTACCGCCGGCGCGGGCACCGGAGCGGGGGGAGGCACCGCAGCGGGGGTGGGCACCGGCAACAGCGGATCGACGCCCGGATCGGCCACTGCCGGCGCGAGCGCACCGGCCCACGCGGACACCCCCAGCGCCGTCGCCGCGACGGCGACGGCGAGCCGGGTCCGCGCGGCCGGTCGCATCAGAAGACCTTCGCGACGCCGTAGTAGGCGACGATGTCGTTGTCGTCGGTCGATGAACTGGTCAGGATCGCGTAGGAGCGCAGCGTCGAGGCGCCGACACAGTTGTCGACTTTGATGTGGACGTCCCTGACGGTGACGCGGGCGGAGGTGCCCTTGAACTCCTTCTTGTCCACCGTCACGTTGGTGATGGTGCCGGGCCTGGGCGCGACCTCGAACTGGCCCTGGGCCTGCAGCGCCAGTGAGGGCGGCAGGATGACGCCGGCCGCCCCGAAGTTCGTGTTGCCGAGCACGCCGGTCAGGCCACCGTTGAGCTTGTACTTGTCCATCTCGACGCCGCAGCCGATCTGATAGCCGACTTCGAGCGTTCCGCCGGCCACCTCGCCGGTCGTCTTGCCGGTGAAGGTGCCGCCGACCAGCCAGTCGCGTGCGCCCAGCGAAGTGGTCAGCGGGGGGATCGGCAACTGGGTCTCGTCCTTGGCCGCAACGGTCAGCGTTCGGCCGTCGAGGGTCTTGGCGATGCCGGGTGGGCTGGAGGCCACCACACCGGTGTCGATCGGTGGGGCCGGGGGGACCGGCGCGCCGTTGGCGACCGGGGCCGCCAGTGGCACCGCCTCGGCCGCGGCGGGCGGGACGGCCGGCGGCGGGGCGGGCACCGGATCGGCTGCGGCAACCGGGGCGGCGCCGACGGCGATCAGCACGCCTGCTGCGGCGGAAAGGAGTCGGATCGGCATGGGGAATCGGCCTTTCATCGTGGGGGGCGGCATTCGGGTGCGTCGGCCTAGACGGCTCGGGTGACGCCCACGTAGGTCACCACGTCGTCGGTGTTGTCGGTCGAACTGGTGAAGGTGGCGTAGGAACGGATGAAGGACTGCCCGGCGCAGCCGTCGATTTTGATGCGGTAACCGGTGACGTTGACGTGCGTCTTGGTGCCTTTGAACTTCTTCTTGTCCACCGGCACGATGTTGATGGCGCCGGGCTTGAGCGCGATCTTCATCTGATGACCGGCTTGCCCGCCGAGGATCAGAGGGAAGATCGATCCGGTGGCGAACGGCAGGCCGATGCCTGCGATGCCGGTCGCGGTGGAGATCGACTCGATGGCGTCCTGCGTGATTCCGCAACCGATCTGGTAGCCGGCCTCCAGGACCCCGCCGGACAGTTTGGTCTTGCCCGCGCCGGTCACGGTGCCCTCGAAGTTGGCGCTGACCAGGTACTCCCGTGACCACGGCGAGTTGGTCAGCGAAGCCACCGGCTCGATGGACTCGTTGGTGGCCGACACGTTGAGCACCCAGCCGTCCGGTGTGGTGAGGTTGCCGCCCCTGGCTGACGCGATCGGCGCGCCGGGCGGGACGGGCGCCGGCGGCGCGGGGGGAGCGGGCACGGCGTTGGCAACCGGCTGGACCGCGGGGTCGGCAGGCGGATCGGCGACGGCCTGCGGGCCGATGGCGACGCCGGCCAGCAGGCAGGCACCGAGCAGGGCGGAAGATCGGATGAACATTGGAGTTCTCGGTGCCTCTCGATCGTGATCGGGTCGTTGCGCTCGCGATACCGAATCGTTCCGGATGCGCGGGCTCACTGTTGAGGATGAAGATGTACAGACGACAAACGCGCCGTTAAGGTGGGATGCCGCGTTGTGGTCCAACAGGATTGCGGTGTCGGCCGGAGTCCGGGCGCCGGATTCCGGAGTAGTCTCGGCACGTCGGCAGCCGACAGGGGAGGAAATACAGTCATGAAGCGGGCCCTTTCTTTTGCGGTCGCGATTTCAGCGGCAGCGTGCGTGTGCGCGGCACCCGGCGCGGCGGATCCGCCCGGCCCCCCGCCGGGTCCGGCGCCCGTCCCGGCGGAAAACGTCGCGTCCGCGGCGCCGCCCGCCGGTCCGCTGGCACCTCCCGCCGGTGCGCTGCGGCTCCGCGGTCCGGTGGCCGAAGCCTGCAGGACATTCGATTCCGCTCTCAGCGTGGCCGCCATCAACTACCAGAACTTCTCCGATGCCGCCGCGAACAAGAGCGGCAACGTGAACTATCGGGATCCGAGTGTCGCGTACAACAACGTGATCGGACGCACCGCGTTGCGGCAGTCGGCGGCCACAGTGCTGGATGCGTCCCGGACGCCCGGTCTGCCGCCGGAGGTGTCGGGTCCGATGCGGACGTGGTCGCTGGACGCCACCAAGCTCCTGATGCGGATGGGTTTGCGCGGCGGTACCGATTCGCTGCGCGGGAATGTCGCTGAGTTGAACACCGACGCGCAAGTGGCTAAGGCGGCCTGCGCGGCGGCAGGCTACTGAGGCCCCGGCCCGGACGGTCGAGTCGACGTCCGGGTCGTATTGGGGCACCGGAAGAGAGTGCCCGCGGGACCCACCGTTGCGTAATGGTTCCGGTCACGATGACTGCAACTGCCCCGCTGCCCGTCGGCCCAGCGCCGTGGGTCCCGTAGAGCGCCGCGGGGGCGCGCAAAAGGGGGCCCTGTCGCGAGACAGGGCCCCCTGTTCGGGTTTGTGCTAGCCGGCTGCGCCGGGGGCGCCGCCTTCGCCGCCCGGGCCGCCCGCGCCGGGGCCGGTCCCGCTGCCGCCGTTGCGGCCGACCTTGCCCGGATTCGCACCGGCGTTACCGCTGCCGCCGCGCCCGCCGTCGCCGCCGTTGCCGGACAGCAGTATCGCGCCGCCGCCCCTGCCGCCGGTGCCGCCCTGGGCGCCCGCCGCGCCGGCACCGCCGTTGCCGCCGTTTCCGCCGACGCCGCCGAAGCCGCCCTGGAAGGCGCCGAACCCGGCGTCGCCACCCGCACCGGCGCCGCCGGCGGCACTGCTGCCGTTGCCGCCGCTGCCGCCGCTTCCGCCGTTACCACCGATGTTCCCGGACAGGCCGCCCTTGCCGCCGTTGCCGGCCCGCCCGCCGCCGCCGTTGTCCGACTTCCCGCCGCCGCCGCCGTTGCCGCCGCGGCCCCCCTTCGACGACACCGCACCGCCCATGCCGCCGTCGCCGCCGTTGCCGCCGGTTCCGCCGGGGCCGGAGGTGGTGGCTCCGCCGTTGCCGCCGTTGCCGCCCGCGCCGCCGGGGCCGGCTATCAGGCTCGCGTACCCGCCGTTGCCGCCGGCCCCGCCGTTGCCGCCGCCGGTGGTTCCGGAGCCGCCTGCGCCGCCGTTGCCGCCGATGCCGCCGACCTCTGCACCCCAAAAGCCGCCGTTGCCGCCGTCGCCGCCGGCGCCGCCGTTTCCGCCCGGACCGGACGGGTTGTTGTACCCGGCGCCGCCGTTTCCGCCGACGTGGCTCATGGTCACGCCCGCGTCGAACAGCGGAAACTGGGCCGCGTTGCCCGCGTTGCCGCCCCGGCCGCCATCGCGGTACTTCGCCGTGCCGTCGCCGCCGTTACCGGCCTTGCCGCCGGTCGACGCGAACGACAGGAAGTTGTAGTCGACCACCGGGCCGTCATTGTTGTCGAAGTCCATGCCGAGCAGCCGCCCGACGACCGCGAGCCCGAAATTCAGGCCCCAGCCGGCGTTGCCGCCGTCGCCTCCCTTGCCGTTGTTGATGCCGTTTCCGCCGTTTCCGCCGCCGCCCTTGAAGAGGTTGCCGTCCCGGTCGGTGCCGCCGAAGATGCCGCTGTGGCCGCCGTTGCCCCCGTTGAAGGGCTCACCGGGAATCTGGACGTCCAGCGCGTTGCCGCCGTTACCGCCCCGGCCGTAGAGATAGGCGTCGCCGCCGGCGCCGCCGTCGTAGCCGTTGCCGCCGTTTCCGAACAGCAGCCCGGCGTTGCCGCCGGTGCACGGGCTTCCCTTCTGGCAGTAAGGGGAGACGTCGACGTCATTCTCGGTGAAGCTGTACCCGTCGCCGGCCAGAAGGCCGCCGTTGGGGTGTTCGGCGGTGCCGTTGCCGATGATCCAGCCGAGCAGGCCGCCGCCCGCGGAGGCGGAGGCGGTGGCGGAGGCGTAACGGGCCGGCTGGAACACCGAGGCCGCCGCGGCGCCGGCATCGGCCGCTGACGTGGCGCACAGGGCGTCGCCGATCGCGCACTGAGTGGAGGCCAGTTCGACGGCCGGTTCGTGCGCGGGGTTGACCGCTCCCATGAACAGACCGGTGCCCACCACCGCTACCCCGGTCAGGCCGGCGGTGAAAACGGGCGGACGGTCACCGTTCTTGTGGTGTTTCGACATTCAGACGATTCCCTTCGCAGCAAAGACGCCAAAGTATTGAGGCGTCGCGAGGGGTATGCAACGGCAACGCAGTTGCGCCCGACCGGCCAGAGCCTTGCCGACCGGCGAAGATCGGGTTAACAGCAGTTGAACTCACACTGAGCTATTTGCAGGCCTCGATGAGTTTGCTGGTGGTGTCGGTCGCCGCCCGCATCCGGTCGGTCTGCTCCGGGACGGTGCCGGACTGCCCGACGAAGAAATGCTGGGCGATCTCCTGCAACTGCCTGGCCAGCAGGCCGATCGGCTCGGCGAGGTCGGCCGGGGTGTTCGACGGGGTGAAATCCCGCAGATAGGACGCCCCGCCCGCCATCGCCAGTCGGGTGTTGGCAGCGACGGTTTCCAGCGCCACCGGGTCCGGGCCGAGATCGGCCCGCGACTGCAGTGCGACGCCCTGGGCGACCAGCAGTGCCCCCTTGCAGGCTTCGGCCCTGGGGTCGGCCGCCGCCGGATTGCCGGCGAACGGTCCCGGCGGCTTCGGTGCCGGCTTCAGCAGCGCCCACAACGAACCCGCCAGAGCGAGTACGGACAACGTCAGAGCCACCGGTGCAACCCATCGCGAGGGGCCGGCGGGGGCGCGGTACTCGCGGGCATCGGTCTGGACGCTGGGCTCCGCGGGGGATTCGGACATGCCGGCGATCCTACGCGTAGCCTGGACTCGGGCCTGTTTCAGCAAATGTGGGTGACGCGGAGGTGGACGTGTTCGTCGCGGTTCGCAGGTGGGGATTCGCCCTGCTGGGCGGTGCACTCCTGGCCGGTGCGATGTCGCCGGCCCCCGCCGCGACCGCGCAGGGCTGCGCCCCCGGTTTCGAACCCAATCCCTACACCGCGCAGTGCCTGGCCCCGGTGAACACCCCGACCATCAACGGCATCCCGTGCATTGCCAGCAATATCGGCCTGTGTAGTTCCTTCGTGCAGAACCAGCAGCCGCCTCGCGGGCCGCGGCCGGTGGGCTGACGCCGGGACGGTCAGGTCGACGGTCAGGTCTTCGTCACCGTCTTGTTCAGCAGCCGGGCCATCCACTGCGGTGACACCTGGGCCATCCCGGCCAGGACCTTGGCCTGCCGGCCGACTGGAAAGTGCACCTTCGGCAACCCCCTGTGGCGCAGATGTGTTGCGGCGTAGATCTCGTCGGCCACATCCTCGGCGGTCAGACGCACCCCTAGGCGTTTGGCGCTGTTGGCGTCCAGACCGTCGATCATCGCGGTCCGGACGAACAGCGGCCACATCGCGATCACCCGGATGTCGTGGCGGCGCCACTCGAGTTCCAGCGCTTCGGTCAGCCCGCGCATCGCGAACTTGGTGGCCGAATAGGTGGCCAGTTCGGGTTGGCCGTAGATGGCCGACGCCGAGCAGAGATTGACCACCTGGGATCCCGTGGTGTCGCGCAGGTAGGGAAACGCGGTGTGCAGACCGGCCAGCGCTCCATAGATGTTGATGTCGATCATCTGGCGATGCTTGTGCAGCGGGATCGCCTCGAATCGGCCGTGGCTGAGCACCCCCGCGTTGTTCACCAGGATGTCGAGCCGCCGCGAACCACCGGTGAACGCCTCCAGTTGCGCCGACCAGTCATCGGCGTCGGTGACATCGAGTTGTCCGATGGCGATCTCACCGCCGAGGCCGGTCACCTCCTCGCGCAGCGTCGCCAATCCGCCGAGGTCGATGTCGTAGGCCCCGACGCGGTAGCCGCGGCGCGCGAAGGCCAGGGCGGTGGCACGGCCGATACCGGCGGCCGCGCCGGTGATGAACACAGTGGGCGTCGACGATGAAGCGGACCGGGCCATGTTTCCACTACTACACGACCCCGCCCCGTCCGAGCCGGGCAGTGGGTTTCACGAGGTCCCCCAGCGGTGCGCCCGTCCCCGCTCGCGGTACCAGTCGATCAGGTCCGGGCGGTCGATCGAACGCGGATCCAGCGAAACCGCCTCGTGGCCGGCCATGATCGAGGTCACCGGAACCTCGAGTTTCTTGCCGGTCCGGGTGTGCGGGATTCCGGGTGCGGCGATCACCTCGTCGGGAACGTGCCGGGGGGAGAGCCGCCGCCGGATCGTGCTCCTGATGGTGTCGATCAGCGCCTCGTCCAGTTCGTGGCCGTCGGCCAGGGTGATGAACAGCGGCATCCAGTACGCCCCGCCGGGGCCGTCGATGCCCACCACGAAGGCCTCGGTGACGGCATCGAGGCCTTCGACCACCTCGTAGATGTCGGCCGAGCCCATCCGGATCCCGTTGCGGTTCAGGGTGGCGTCGCTGCGTCCGTGGATGATCAGCGAACCGCGGTCGGTGAGCGTCACCCAGTCACCGTGCCGCCACACCCCCGGCGCGGGGCCGTCCGCCCATTGATGGTCGAAATACGCTGCCCGGTAACGGGTTCCGTCCGGGTCGTCCCAGAATCCGACCGGCATCGACGGCATCGGCGTGGTGATGACCATCTCGCCGACCGCACCGACCAGGGGCTCCCGCTGCGGCGACCAGCTGTGCAGGTCCACGCCGAGATACCGGGTGGCCAGTTCGCCGGGACGCGCCGGCACACCGGCGGTGCCCCCGGCGAACGCGGTGACGACGTCGGTTCCGCCGCTGATCGACGACACCTCCACATCCCGGCCGACCTCGGCGGCGATCCACTCGAACAGGTCGGCCGGCAGCGGGGACCCGGTGCTGCCAACGGTGCGCAGCCGGCTCAGGTCGTGCTCGGCGCCGGGATGCAGACCCGCCTTGCGACAGGCCTGCAGGTGCCCCGGGCTGGTGCCGAAATAGGTCACCGACTCCTGCTGAACCAGCCGCCACAGCCGGTCGGGGTCGGGGTAGAGCGGATTGCCGCTGAACCCGAGGGTGCTCGCCCCGCACAGCAGGCCGCTGACCCGGAAGTTCCACATCATCCAGCTCAGTGCGGTCT
>NZ_JBBATF010000085.1:0-13383 GCF_040398885.1 Mycobacterium sp.
GGCGCCGCCTTGACGGGCGCCGCTTTCGCGGCCTTGACGGGCGCCGCCTTGGCGGCCTTGGCGGGGGCCGCTTTCACCGCTTTGGCCGGCACCGCTTTGGCCGGTTCCGCCTTGGCCGGCGCCGCCTTCTTCGCGGGCGCCTTCTTCGCGGGCGCCGCCTTCGCGGGTGCCGCTTTCGCCGGGGCCGACTTGCCGGTGGCCTTGGCCGCGACCTTCGCCAGCATGCTGCGGGCGGTCTTGGCGGCGGTGTTCTTCTCGGCCTTGACCGGCGCTGCCGTGGCGGTCGTCGTGGCGGTCTTCCTGGCCGGCCTAGTGGTTGCCTGGCTTGCCTTGGTCGCTGCCACGTACACCCTTTCGGTACTGCGGGCCCCGGTGGGCACGGACGTGCGTCACCGGAAATCGTCGGCTATGGGAAATGTCGGCGGAATCACTGCGATTCTCGCCGCTGTCGTGGCGGCCGCCGTGTTCCATTGTAACGACACCGGCCGGGTGTGCCGCTCAGCCCGTCGGCTGGTCCTGGGCGGCAGCCATCGCCGCGCCCACGATGCCGGCGGTGTTGAGCAGTTCGGCTGCCACCACCGGGGTGCGGTTCTTCAGCAGCGGGATCCACTTGCCCGCCTCCTTGCTGATGCCGCCGCCGGCGATGATCAGGTCGGGCCATATCGCGTTCTCGATGGACACCAGGACCTTGGTCACCTGCTCGGTCCACTTGCGGTAGCTCCAGTCCTTGAGTTCCTTCACCGACGCCGCAGCGCGGTGTTCGGCCTCCTTGCCGTCAACCTCGAGGTGACCGAACTCGGTGTTGGGCAACAACTTTCCGTGATGTATCAGCGCGGACCCGATGCCGGTTCCGAAGGTCAGCAGCAGCACCACACCGTCCTGATTGCGACCGGCGCCGTATCGCTGCTCGGCCAGGCCGGCGGCATCGGCGTCGTTGAGGACGGTGACCCGCTGGCCGCCCAGTGCGGTGCTCATGTCCCGGGCGACGTCACGGCCGATCCAGCTGCTGTCGACATTGGCCGCCGTCTGAACCACGCCGTTGACCACGACACCCGGGTAGGTGACACCCAGCGGACCCGTCCAGTTGAAATGGCGTACCACTTCGGCCACCGTGCTGGTCACCGCCTCGGGGGTGGCCGGTTGCGGGGTTTCCAACCGGAACCGGTCACCCACGAGTTGACCGGTGTCGAGGTCGACGATGGCGCCTTTGACGCCGCTGCCGCCGACGTCCACGCCGAGGGCCTGGGAGTTGGCGGGTTGGGTCGAGGTCATGGGCAGAAGACTAATGCGTCCCAGGCCCCCGGCGTACCGATTGGGGCCCCGATTGTGCTGCGATGGCAACCATGGGCGACAGCGATCCCCCGGGCGCGGAGCCGGGCCCCGAGCAGCTTCGCGGCGTGGCCGAGCAGCTTGTGTGCGAAGCCGCCGAGTTCGTGCGGCGACGGCGCGTCGAGATCTTCGGTGCCGGGGCGGAGGTCGCCGTGCGGACCAAGAGCAGCCCCACCGATCCGGTTACGCTCGCCGATGTCGAGACCGAGCAGTTCGTCCGGCACCGGCTGGCGCGATTGCGGCCCGGTGATCCGGTGCTCGGCGAGGAGGGCGGGGACTCTGCGTCCGGCGGCGACGTCCGGTGGGTGGTGGACCCCATCGACGGCACGGTCAATTTCCTCTACGGCATCCCGGCATACTCGGTCTCACTGGCCGCTCAGGTCGACGGGGTTTCGGTGGCCGGGGCGGTGGCCGACGTTGCGGGCGGCCAGATGTACTCGGCGGCAAGGGGATTCGGCGCGCACATGCTCGAGGCCGGTGTGCGGCGCCGGCTCCGATGCAGCGACGCCGACGATCTTTCGATGACGTTGCTGGGGACCGGCTTCGGCTATGCCCCGGCACGCCGCGCCGCCCAGGCCGCGCTGCTGGCCGAACTGCTGCCCATGGTCCGCGACGTGCGGCGACTCGGATCGGCGGCGCTGGATCTGTGCATGGTGGCCGCCGGCCGACTGGACGCCCACTACGAGCACGGCCTAAACGAGTGGGACTGGGCGGCCGGTGCGCTGATCGCCGCGGAGGCCGGGGCGGTGGTCGTGCTGCCCGGGCCCGGGGACGAGGGCGCCGGTCTGCTGCTGGCGGCTGCGCCCGGCGTGGCCGCACAGCTGATGGCGGCGCTCGACCGGTTGGGCGGGCTGCGACCGCTGCCGTGAGCGGCTCAGCAGGTGGCGCTGTGGATGCGGGTGATCAGCGACGGGTCGGCAGGTTCGGTGGCGCCGGGCCGCAGGCCGGACAACACCGCGGCGATGTCATCGCTGTTGGCCAGGGAGGTCCAGTCGGTTCCGATCACCAGGTCCACGGTGTCATCCGGCCGGTCGTCCTGGTACAGCTCGACGCACGGCGCCACCAGCCAGGCCGCCGCCGCGCCCGCCCGGCCGGACTGGCCGAACCGGATCTGCCCCTGGCAGCTCAGCCGGCTGCCGGCGTATATCGGGTCATTGGCCGCGGTCGGGGCGGCGAAGCCGAGGTCGCGCAGGGTCCCGGACACCTCGCCGGCCTGGCCGCCCTGACCCGAGGCGTTGAGCACCCGGATCTTGGTGTCGGCGAGCTTGGCGGGCGCCACGTCGATCAGAGATGAGCCGGAGACCAGCCGACCGAGCCTGGGAGCGGAGGCGTCGGCCGGGGTCGGTGGGGCGGGGCAGGACGCCGCCTCGCGGACCTCTGCCGGGCGGGTGAGAACGAACGTCCAGGCCAGGGCCGTCAGAACGATGAGGATGGCCAGAGCGGCCAGTCCGGGTCCATACTTGCGCCGAGCGAACGGCTGCCCGTCCTTGCGGGTGGCGGAACCTCGGGTGATGTGAGAGACCACGGGTGAACTGTAGAGGCATCCGACCACGCTGCCGAATCAGTGAATGTGACGTAACTCACACATCAACTGTCGGTGAACGCGGCACGAATCATTTGGCGCAGGCGTTCTGCGCTGATACAAAGCCTTGCTGAGGTACGACGAGGAGACAGGACGGATGGCTGACGGATGGCTACTGACTACGACGCCCCGCGGCGTACCGAGACCGACGAGGTGTCCGAGGACTCGCTCGAGGAACTGACCGCCCGCCGCAACGAGGTGCAGTCGGCCGTCGTCGACGTCGACGAGACGGAGTCCGCCGAGTCCTTCGAGCTTCCCGGCGCCGATCTTTCCGGCGAGGAACTGTCGGTCCGCGTGATCCCCAAGCAGGCCGACGAGTTCACCTGTTCGAGTTGTTTTCTGGTCCATCACCGCAGCCGCCTCGCCAAGGAGGGCAACGGCGAGATGATCTGCACCGACTGCGCGCCGTAGCCGTACCCCGGCCGGTCAGTTCCGCAACGCCGCCAGCACCTGTTCCGGGTGGCGGCTGCTCACCATCCAGTACGGGGTCGGGTCATCGGGGTCGTCCAGGACCACCAGCGCCATCGGTCCCACCCAATTCCGGTGCAGGACGAACGCGGCCGGGTCCAGCTGCCGGCCCAGGGCGGCGGACTTCGCGGTACGGGGCACGACGGCTGACCGGCTGATCACCGACGCGGGCAGATGGGCCTGCCCGGCCCACAGTTCCACCTCGCCGCCGGCGCCCCGCACCGAGATCTCCACCCGGCCGAGCCACAGCAACACGCCGACGGCCACCGTGGCGCACAGGACGTAGGGCAGCCAGTCGGGAAGGTTGCGCACACCCATGTTGACCTCGAAGGCCAACACCGCGGAGAGTCCGATCCCGATCGGCCACCACCACCACGGGACCCATAACCGCTCGCGGTACCGCACCGTTTGTGTAGCGAGCGATCCGGACACCCGGCCAAGGGTAGTCTTTGCGATCGTGTCTTCCAGACTCGCGGTGGTGCGGTTGGACCGCGACCTACCCCTGCCCAGCCGTGCTCACGACGGCGACGCCGGTGTCGATCTCTACAGCGCCGAGGACGTCGAACTCCCACCCGGGCACCGCGCCCTGGTTTCCACCGGGATCGCGGTGGCAATCCCGCAGGGCATGGTCGGCCTGGTGCACCCGCGTTCCGGCTTGGCCGCGCGCCTGGGACTGTCGATCGTCAACGCCCCGGGCACCATCGACGCGGGCTACCGCGGCGAGATCAAAATCTCGCTGATCAACCTCGACCCGGTCACCCCGATCTCGCTCCGGCGCGGAGATCGCATCGCGCAACTGGTCGTCCAGCGGGTCGAGTTGCCCGATTTGGTCGAGGTGACATCCTTCGACGAGGCGGGGTTGGCTGACACCACCCGTGGCCAGGGCGGTCACGGTTCCTCCGGCGGACATGCGAGTTTGTGATGGCATTCGGAAGACGTAAACGAGACCAGGATCAGGATGCGGCCGAAGTGGTCGAGAGCGAAGTCGCCCTGGTCGATGAGGCCGACGGCCCGTTCGACATCGAGGACTTCGACAGCCCCGAACAGGCGGCACTGGCTCGCCTCGACCTCGGCTCGGTGCTGATTCCGATGCCGCCCGGTGGGCAGGTCCAGGTCGAGTTCAACCAGACCGGCCAGCCGACCGCGATCTGGGTGGTGACCTCCAATGGCCGGTTCACCATCGCCGCCTACGCCGCGCCCAAGTCACCCGGCCTGTGGCGCGAGGTGGCCGCCGAGTTGGCGGAGGCGCTGCGCAAAGACGGTGCCGCGGTCTCCATCGAGGACGGGCCGTGGGGCCGCGAGGTGGTCGGCACCGGCGCCGGCGCGGTCCGCTTCATCGGTGTGGACGGTTACCGCTGGATGATCCGGTGCGTGGCCAACGGCATGCCGCAGTCGATGCCGGCATTGGTCGCCGAGGCCCGACAAGCGTTGGCCGACACCGTGATTCGCCGCGGCGACACACCGCTGCCGGTGCGCACCCCGCTTCCGGTGGAGTTGCCCGAGGAACTGGCCGCGCAGTTGCGCGCCGCCGCGGCCCAGCAGGCTCAGCAGCAGATGCTCGCGGCCCAGCAGGCCATGTTCGCCGCCCAGCAGCGCAGCACCATCGCCGGCGGCTGATCGCTCAGTCGATCCGGTCCAGCGCCGCCACCGCGGCGGCCCCGAGCAGGGGCGGATTCGGCCCGAATTCCGCCAGCATCACGGTGCTCAGTGCGGCGCGGGGCGCCCACGCCGCCCAGTCCCGCGCCACCGATGCGGGGTGCAGCGGATCGTCGCCGGCCGCCACCAGCGCCAAGGGTGTCGCCAGTCGGCTCAGCTCCGCGCGCGTCGGAGCCACGCAGGCGGCCGCCTCCTCCATCGACCCGGGCAGCGCAGGCCACTGCCGGCTCCAGGACCGGGCCAGCTCGTCGGCCAGCCAGGCCGGGCTGGACGCCCGCATCGCGGCCGTGGTGGCCGGTAGGCCGTCGCGGCGCAGCGCGGCGGCGGTGTGCCGGGCCGACAGCGCCGCGGGCGCCCCGTCCGGTTCACCGGTCCAGGGCGGCAGGACGGCCAGCACCGCCACCGCGCGGTCGGGATTGTTCAGCGCCCAGCGGGTGGCCAGCAGCGCGCCCAGCGACACACCCCCCACCGCGATCCGGCCGGAGTGACGGGCGGCGTCCTCGACGGCCCGCAGGTAGCCGTCCACCAGCCGGTCCGGCTCGGGCGCCACCGCGATCACGGTCGCGCCGGCGTCCTGCAACGGGCCGGTGAAGGCGCGGCGCAGGTAGTCGTCGTCGGAGCCGGTCCCCGGCAGCAGGACCGTCACCACATCTCGAATGCTGACCGCCACGCCACGATCGTGCCTGTTGACGGGCCGATCCGAATTGCCGGGGTAGGGCTGATGGCGCGGGAGGAGCCAGAGGTCTACCGTGACGGTGGCAGTCCGATCACGCTTCAGGAGAGAGGCCCGGGAAGAGCTATGGCCACCACCGAACCTTTTGTGCGTCGTCTGACCCGCAAACTGACGGCGGACCCCGAGGAGCGCGACGCCGAGGAGTTGACCGTTGCGGTCGCCAGCACCGGGGCGCAGCGGGCCATCGACTGCCAGCGGGGCCAGGAGGTCACCATGGTCGGCACGCTGCGGAGCGTGGAGACCAACGCCAAGGGATGCGCGGCCGGCGTGCGGGCCGAGTTCTTCGACGGCACCGACACCGTGACGCTGGTCTGGCTCGGGCAGCGGCGGATACCCGGTATCGAATGCGGTCGCACCGTCCGGGTGCGCGGCCGGCTGGGCCGGCTCGACAACGGCAGCAAGGCGATCTACAACCCGCACTACGAGATTCAGCGTTGACCTCCGCCGACCCGCCGGAGCGGGAGGCCAAGCCGACTCCCGGCCAGGCGCTGCTGGGCCAGATGGGCGGGATCAGCGGACTGATCTACTCCGCGCTGCCGGTGGCCGTGCTGGTACCGGTGAACACCGCATTCGGGCTGCTACCCGCTCTGCTGGCCGCGCTGGCGGTGGCGGCGGCCATCCTGGTCTGGCGCCTGGCCCGGCGGGACTCCCTTCAACCGGCGCTGGCGGGCTTCCTCGGCGTCGGGGTCAGCGCGCTGATCGCCTGGATCGTCGGGGCGTCCAAAGGGTACTTTCTGCTCGGCATCTGGACATCGCTGATCTGGGCGACGGTGTTCTCGATCTCGGTGCTGATCCGCCGGCCGGTGGTGGGCTACGTCTGGAGTTGGGTCACCGGCCACGACCGCAGTTGGCGTCGCTCCCGCCGTGCGGTGCTGGCCTTCGACGCCGCGACGTTGACCTGGGTGGGAGTGTTCGGCTCGCGTTTCGCCGTGCAGCACCACCTCTACGACGCCGACGAGACGGGCTGGCTGGGGGTCGCCCGAATCGCGATGGGCTGGCCACTGGCCGCTGTCGGCGCCCTGGTGACCTACCTGGCGATCAGGGCCGCGCAGCGGGCGATGCACGCCGACCACGCGGCCGGGCGGCATCGCTGACCGCTAGTGCGGGCCGTCGGTGAGCAGGCTGCGCAGTTCGCCCTCGACGTCGGGGGCGGCCACGAACAGCAGTTCGTCACCGCCCTCCAACGGCTGGTCCGGTTCCGGGAGGATCACCCGCGGACCGCGCAGGATCGTCACCAGGGCGACGTCGCGGGGGAGGCTGAGCTTGCGCACCGGACGGCCGCCCCACGGGGTGTCGTCGGGCAGGGTGATCTCCACCAGGTTGGCGTTGCCCTGGCGGAACTCCAGCAGGCGCACCACGTCGCCCACCGCGAAGGCCTCCTCGACCAGCGAGGCGAGCATGCGGGGGGTGGACACCGCGACGTCGACGCCCCAGGCGTCGTCGAAAAGCCACTCATTGCGCGGGTCGTTGACCCGGGCGATCACCCTGGGCACCGCGAACTCGGTCTTGGCAAGCAGGGAGAGCACCACGTTGGCCTTGTCGTCACCGGTCGCGGCGATCACCACGTCGAACTGCTCGAGGTTCACCGCCTCCAGCAGGCTCAGTTCGCAGGCGTCGCCGTAGATCCACCCCGCGCCGGGGATCGCGTCGACGTCGAAGTGTCCCGGGTTGCGCTCGATGAGGGAGACCTCGTACTGGTTCTCCACCAGTTCGCGGGCGATGGAACGCCCTACTGCGCCGGCCCCGGCGATCGCGACCTTCATTCCCCGACCCCTTCCGCGGGCGGCTGCGCGGCGATGGCCAGCGCTTCGGCGGCGTGGCCGGATATCGCCGCCAGGTACACCTGGTCGCCGGCCTGGATGACGGTTTTCGGTTCGGGTAGCACCCCGGTGCCGAACCGGATCAGAAACGCCACCCGGGCGCCGGTTGCGGCCTCCAGGTCGGTGGCACGCATCCCGGCCCAGCCGTCGTGCAGGCTTGCCCCGCAGACGGCGACGGTCCCGGTCGGGTCGTGCCACTCCGCGGTCTCGGTCTCGGGGGTCAGGGTGTTCAGCAGCCGTTCGGTGGTCCATGGAACGGTGGCGATCGTGGGGATGCCGAGCCGCTCGTAGACCGCCGCGCGTTTGGCGTCGTAGATCCGGGCCACCACACGCTGGACCCCGAACATCTCCCGGGCGACCCGGGCGGAGATGATGTTCGAATTGTCGCCGGAGGACACCGCCGCGAAGGCGTCGGCGTGCTCGATTCCGGCGCGCAGCAGCACTTCCCGGTCGAAACCCATTCCGGTGATCTGCTCGCCGGTGAATTCGGCGGAGAGCCGGTGAAACGCCGCCGGGTCGCGGTCGATGATCGCGGTGTCGTGTCCCAGGCGCGCGAGCGCCTCGACGAGGGAGGAGCCGACCCGGCCGCAGCCCATCACCACAACTCGCACGTGAGTCCTTCCCGGTTCTCGCCGCGCCCGGCCGGCAGCGGGGCTCTGCGGTAAGGGGAACGGTACCGCCACGGCGGGCAAGGCTTACCCTTGGCTCTCGTGTCGAACGTTTCGAAGGGCGTGCGCCGGCTGCTCATCGGGCAGCCCTTCCGCAGCGACAAGCTGAGCCACACGCTCCTGCCCAAGCGCATCGCCCTGCCGGTGTTCGCCTCCGACGCCATGTCGTCGGTCGCCTACGCACCCGAGGAGATCTTCCTGGTGCTCTCCGTCGCGGGGCTGTCGGCCTACGCGATGGCGCCCTGGATCGGGGTCGCCGTCGCCTTCGTGATGCTGGTGGTGGTGGCGTCCTACCGGCAGAACGTGCACGCCTACCCGTCCGGCGGCGGCGACTACGAGGTGGTGACCACCAACCTCGGCCCCAACGCCGGGCTGACGGTGGCCAGCGCCCTGCTGGTCGACTACGTGCTGACCGTCGCGGTGTCGACGGCGGCGGCGATGGCCAACATCGGCTCGGCGGTTCCGTTCATCGCCCAGCACGAGGTCGTGTGCGGGGTGATCGCGATCGCGCTGCTGACGGCGGTCAACCTGCGCGGAATCCGGGAGTCCGGCACCGCGTTCGCCATCCCCACCTACGCGTTCATCGGCGGTATGTTCCTGATGCTGATCTGGGGTTTCATCCAGATCCACGTGCTCGGCCACAACCTGCAGGCCGAGTCGGCCGGTTTCGAACTGCATGCCGAACACGGCGACATCATGGGATTCGCCATGGTCTTCCTGGTGGCGCGGGCGTTCTCGTCCGGCTGTGCGGCGCTGACCGGTGTGGAAGCCATCAGCAACGGCGTCCCGGCCTTCCGCAAACCGAAATCCCGCAACGCCGCCACCACCCTGGCGATGCTCGGCGGACTGGCGGTCGCAATGTTCATGGGCATGATCGTGCTGGCCAACGAGACCGGCGTGAAGATGGCCGAGCGGCCCGAGGAGCAGTTGGGCGGAGCGCCGGCGGGCTACCACCAGAAGACCCTGGTCGCCCAGTTGGCCGACAGCGTTTTCCACGACTTCCCGCTCGGCCTCTACCTGATCACCGGCGTCACCGCGCTGATCCTGGTGCTGGCCGCCAACACCGCGTTCAACGGCTTGCCGGTGCTGGGTGCCATCCTCGCCCAGGACCGCTACCTGCCGCGGCAGTTGCACACCCGCGGCGACCGGCTGGCCTTCTCCAACGGCATCGTGTTCCTGGCGCTGGCCGCGATCGGCCTGTTCGTCGCCTTCGGCGGCGAGGTGACCAAACTCATCCAGCTGTACATCGTCGGGGTGTTCGTGTCGTTCACGCTCAGCCAGATCGGCATGGTGCGGCACTGGACCCGCCTGCTACGCACCGAGGACGACCCTGCCGAACGCCGGCGGATGATGCGCTCCAGGGCGATCAACACCATCGGGCTGATCGCCACCGGCACGGTGCTCGTCATCGTGATGGTGACCAAGTTCCTGGCCGGTGCGTGGATCGCGATCCTGGCGATGGGAACCCTCTTCGTGCTGATGAAGGCGATCAACCGGCACTACGACACCGTGTCCCGGGAGCTCACTCCCGCCGAAGACGAACGGGAGATCATCCTGCCCAGCCGGAACCACGCCGTGGTGCTGGTGTCGAACATGCAGTTGCCCACCCTGCGGGCGCTGGCCTACGCCCGGGCGACCCGCCCCGACGTGCTGGAGGCGCTGACGGTCAACGTCGAAGACGACGAGTGCCGCAAGCTCACCGCCGCGTGGGAGGACAGCGACATCAGCGTCCCGCTGAAGGTCGTCGCCTCGCCCTACCGGGGGTTGACCGGGCCGATCCTCGACTACGTCAAGCGCGTCAGCAAGGAAGCCCCCCGGACCGTGGTCACCGTCTTCATCCCGGAGTACGTCGTGGGGCACTGGTGGGAAGGCGTGCTTCACAACCAGAGCGCCCTGCGGCTCAAGACCCGGCTGCTCTTCATACCCAACGTGATGATGACATCGGTTCCCTGGCAACTGAATTCGTCCAAGCGGGTCCGTCAGGTCGAGGAACAGAACGCGCCCGGAGACGTGCGCCGCGGCTTCACCGAGTGAACGAACTGGTGCTGCGCGCCGGCGATGCCGCCAACGGGGGCAGCTGCGTCGCCCGCGAGGACGGCCGGGTGGTGTTCGTGCGGTACGCGCTGCCGGGGGAACTGGTGCGCGCCCGGGTGACATCACAGCGGGGTGCTTACTGGCACGCCGAGGCCGTCGAGGTGCTCGAGCGCTCCGATGACCGGATCGACCCGCTGTGCCCGGTCGCGGGTCCGGACGGCGCGGGGTGCTGCGATCTGGCCTTCGTCGAACCCGTCGCGGCTGGTGTGATCAAGGGCCGGGTGGTGGCCAATCAGCTTGCCCGCCTTGGCAATCACGAGTGGGACGGGGTGGCCGAACCGATCGGTTCGGGTTCGCCGCTGGGCTGGCGCACCCGGCTGCAACTCGACGTGGGCGCCGACGGCCGGGCCGGCCTGCACCGCTATCACAGCACCGAGTTGGTCACCGACCTGCGCTGCGCGCAGCTTCCGGCCGGCATGGTCGACGGCCTGGACGGGCCGAGGTGGCGGGCCGGGGACCGGCTGCACGTGGTCCTCGACGACGACGGCCACCGGCATGTGCTCGTCACCGGTCCGGGCCGGCGTGAGGTGGTCGAGGGCGAGCCCGAGTCGGTGCAGCGGGTCGGCCGTCGGGTCTGGCGGATCGGCGTCACCGGGTTCTGGCAGTCCCACCGGGCGGCGGCGCAGACCTACACCGACCTGGTGCGGGCGTGGGTCGACGGGCCCGGGGCGCGCCGGGCCTGGGACCTCTACGGCGGGGCGGGGCTGTTCGCGGCCGTGCTGGCCGAGTCGATGGGTCCGCAGGCCCGGGTGCTGACGGTGGACACCGCCAAGTCGGCGTCGGCGTCGGCGCGGGCGGCACTGGCCGACCTTCCCGCCGTGAAGGCGGTCTCCGCCTCGGTGCGCGGGTTCCTGGCCGGGCAGTCCGGTTCGGTCGACGTCGCGGTGCTCGACCCGCCACGCGCCGGCGCCGGCCGCGCGGTCGTCGACCTGCTGGCCGGGGCCGGTGTGCCCCGGATCATCCACATCGGTTGCGAGGCCGCCTCGTTCGCCCGCGACATCGGTCTGTACCGCGGCCACGGGTACCGGGTGGAGACGATCCGCGTCTTCGACGCCTTTCCGCTGACCCACCACGTCGAATGCGTGGCACTGCTCACCCGTCCGGGCCGGGAGGTGGGTCGTGTCCGATCCTGACGCCGCCCGTCCCGATCTCTTCAGCCGCGGTTCGTGGTCGGAGACCAGTCGCATCATCGCCATCCTGCACAAGGAGACGGTGGGCGGAGCCTTCCTGCTGGCCGCCGCCGCGATCGCCCTGATCTGGGCGAACTCGCCGTGGTCGGCGTCGTATCACCGGCTGACCAGTCTGCGGGTCGGCAGCGACGCCTTCGGCCTGCACCTGAATCTGAGCCTGGGGTCGTGGGCCGCCGACGGCCTGCTGGCGATCTTCTTCTTCGTCGTCGGCCTGGAACTCAAGCGGGAGTTCGTCGCCGGCGACCTGCGCGACCCGGCCCGGGCCGCGCTGCCGATCGCCGCCGCGGTGGGCGGGATGATCGTTCCCGCGCTGATCTTCGTCGCCTTCACCGCCGGGGCCGCCGACGGCGCGGTCCGGGGCTGGGCCATCCCGACCGCCACCGACATCGCCTTCGCGGTGGCCGTGCTCGCGGTGCTGGGCACCAGCCTGCCCGGCGCGCTGCGCACCTTCCTGCTGACCCTGGCGGTGGTCGACGACCTGCTGGCGATCACGGTGATCGCGCTGTTCTACACCGCCGAGGTCAACGTGCCGGCCCTGCTGCTGGCGCTGGTCCCGCTGGCGTTGTTCGCCGTGCTGGTGCGACGGCGGGTGCGCTCCCCGTGGGTGCTGATCCCGATCGCGACCGCCACCTGGGCGCTGGTGCACGAGTCCGGGATCCACGCCACCGTCGCCGGCGTGCTGCTGGGCTTCACGGTGCCGGCGGCCCACGGCCTCGCCGAGTATTTCGAGCACCTGGTCCGTCCGGTGTCGGCGGGGTTCGCGGTCCCGGTCTTCGCGTTCTTCGCCGCCGGGGTGACCTTCGGCGGCTATGACGGTTTGGTGACCGCCCTGAGCGACCCGATCGCGATGGGCATCGTCGGCGGACTGGTGGTCGGAAAGGCGGTCGGGGTGTTCGGAACCACCCGCCTGATCGCGGCGGTCACCCGGGCCGAACTGGACTCGTCGTTGCGCTGGATCGACGTCTTCGGGGTCTCGCTGCTGGCCGGCATCGGATTCACCGTGTCCCTGCTGATCGGGGAACTGGCGTACGGATTCGACCCGGCGCGGATGTCCGTGCTGAAGGTCGCGGTGCTCACCGGTTCGCTGCTGGCGGCGCTGCTGGCGGCGGTTGTGCTGCTAATCCGCAACCGGCATTACCGGCAGATCCGCGAACTGGAGACCCGTGACGACGACCGCGACGGAACGCCCGACGTCTATCAGTAGACTGTCCTGATGCTCGAACGGCTCCGTGGCCCCGCTGATCTGCAGGGGCTGTCTCAGGACGAGCTGACCGATCTGGCGACCGAGATTCGCCGGTTCCTGATTCACAAGGTCGCGGCCACCGGCGGTCACCTCGGACCCAACCTCGGTGTCGTCGAACTCACGCTGGCACTGCACCGGGTCTTCGAGTCCCCGCACGACCCGATCATCTTCGACACCGGCCACCAGTCCTACGTGCACAAGATGCTGACCGGCCGCATCGGCGACTTCGACACATTGCGGTCCAGGGGCGGACTGTCCGGTTACCCGTCGCGCGCGGAGAGCGACCACGACTGGGTGGAGTCCAGCCACGCGTCGGCGGCACTGTCCTATGCCGACGGACTGGCCAAGGCCTTCGAGCTGACCGGGCAGCGCAGTCGCCACGTGGTGGCCGTCGTCGGGGACGGGGCCCTCACCGGCGGAATGTGCTGGGAGGCCTTGAACAACATCGCCGGCGCCAAGCGGCCGGTGGTCATCGTCGTCAACGACAACGGCCGCAGCTACGCACCGACCATCGGCGGCCTCGCCGAGCACCTGGCCGGCCTGCGCCTGCAGCCCGCCTATGAGCGGTTACTGGAGCGCGGGCGCGACGCGGTGCGGTCC
>NZ_JBBATF010000086.1:0-13316 GCF_040398885.1 Mycobacterium sp.
TCGCCCAGGCCCGCCTCGGCCCGGGCCGCATCCACCACTGCATGCGCGCGATCGGGGTGGCCGAACGCGCCCTGGCGCTGATGACCGAACGCGCCCGCACCCGCATCGCTTTCGGCAGGCCACTGGCCGAGCAGGGCATGGTACAGCACGCGATCGCGTTGTCCCGCAACGAGATCGACCAGGCCCGGCTGCTGTGCGAGAAGGCGGCGTGGACCATCGACCAGCACGGCAACCGGGCGGCGTTCGCGCTGGTGTCCCAGATCAAGTCGGTGGCCCCGCAGATGTCGCTCAACGTCATCGACCGCGCCATCCAGATCCACGGCGGTGGCGGCGTCAGCGACGACTTCCCACTGGCCCGGATGTACGGGTGGCAGCGCGCCATGCGGATCTTCGACGGGCCCGACGAGGTGCACTTCCGGACCATCGCCAGGGCCGAACTCGGCCGCGAGCCGGGTCCGATGGCCGCGGCGGCGACCCGAGGGTGAACGCAGCACACGAAAGGCTCTCCGGCGCATGGAATTTCCGTGATGTCGCCGAGACGGCCGGGTTGCTGCCGGGGTGGCTGTTCCGCTCCAGCGAACTGAGCAATCTCGACGACGCGGGCCGTCGTGCGCTCGCCGAACTCGGTGTCGCCGATGTGGCCGATCTTCGCTCGCCGGTCGAGGTGGCGCGCCGCGGCGGCGGGGCGGTACCCAATGGCGTTGCGGTGCATAATCTTCCGTTCCCGGAGGTGTCCCGCCACCACGACGGCTCCCCGCAGGAGGCTCCGCACGAGTCCAGCTGGAACAAGATGATGACGGAGTACTCCGAGGAAGAGCCTGGCGTCGCAGCCCGGCGGTGGATGACCGCAGAGTATGAACGCTTCCCCACCCTCGGCGGGGCCCGTCGGGCGGTGCGGCAGATCATCACCATGCTGGGCGACGGACGCCCGGTTCTGGTGCACTGCTTCGCCGGCAAGGACCGCACCGGGTTCGCCGTGGCGGTGGCGTGCGAGGCCGCCGGGGTGCCGGCCGAGGACATCCTGGCCGACTACCTCCGCAGCAACGAGGCGGTCGGTCCGCTGCGGGCGGCCATCCTGGCCGCGATGCGAAGCCGGGAGGGGATGACCGACGAGGTGCTGTCGTTCGCCGAGTCACGGCTCACCGACGAGGTGCTCGGCGTGCGGGAGGAGTACCTGGTCAGTGCGCGGCGGGTGCTCGACGAGGCCCACG
The DNA here is from genome assembly GCF_040398885.1 of Mycobacterium sp. Lineage (GTDB taxonomy): Bacteria > Actinomycetota > Actinomycetes > Mycobacteriales > Mycobacteriaceae > Mycobacterium. The sequence continues at coordinate 1,212 of NZ_JBBATF010000086.1, forward strand.
GCGGACTGTCCGGCTACCTGACCGGGGCCGGCGTGAGCGCGGACGACGTGACCCGGCTTCGGACCCGACTGCTGGGTTGAGGCGGTCCGGGAGGTCGGCAACCCGGGCTGCGGATCAGCCGAACGCCCCCACGACCCACGCCGCGGTCGCCAGCAGCGCCGCCCCCAGTTCCACGCCCACCGACAGCGCCACCCCCTTGATGGCCTGCACCGTCGACGCCCACGCCCGGCGCCGGTCCCGGCGCTGGATGAACTCGGCCAGGTAGACGCCCAGCACGAAGCCGATCAGCAGGCCGGCCACCGGGACGACGAAGAACCCGATCACACCGAGCACCGCTCCGGTGGCCAGGGTCCGCCCGCCGACGTCGGCCGCCTTCATCCGCCGGGCCGGCCAGAGGTACTTGACCAGGGTGCCGGCGCCGAGCACCGCGGTGGCCACGCCGAGCACCACCCAGGCGGTGGTGGTGCTCTCCAGGAACGCCCACACCGCGATGGCCGCCCACACCAGCAGACTGCCGGGCAGGAACGGCACCAGGATGCCCATCAGCCCGACCGCGATCGCCAGTGCGACCAGGATCAGCCCGCCGGTGGTCACAGTCGGAACCGACTACAGCCGGAAGGCTGCGGGCTCCGGTGCGGACAGATCGTCGATCGTCGACCACCGGGCGGCCACCTCGTCGACGGTGGGCACCTGCTCGAAGGTGACGCCGGCGTTCTGGAACAGCGCCACGCGCTGGACCTTGCCGCCGCCGACGATGAACACCGAGGCCGTGTCCGGCACCTCCTCGGTGCACAGGTAGGCCAGCACCGGGGCGACGTACTCGGGGGTGAGTTTCTTGAACACCTCCGGCGGAAGGATGTCCTCGGTCATCCGGGTGGCCGCGATCGGCGCCAGGGCGTTCGCCTTGATGTCGTACTTCGCGCCCTCCTGGGCCAACGTGTTGATCAGGCCGACCAGGCCGAGTTTGGCGGCGCCGTAGTTCGCCTGCCCGAAGTTGCCGAACAACCCACTGGTCGAGGTGGCCACCACGATGCGGCCGTAGCTCTGCTCGCGGAAGTGCGGCCAGGCGGCGCGGATGACGTTGTAACCGCCGTAGAGGTGGACCTTGAGCACCGAGTCCCAGGCCTCGTCGGTCATCTTGTGGAAAGTGCCGTCACGGAGGATGCCGGCGTTGCTCACGATGCCGTCGATCCTGCCGAACTCGTCGAGCGCGGTCTTGACGATCGCGGCCGCGCCTTCGGCGTCCGCGACGCTGTCGTAGTTGGCGACCGCGCGACCGCCGGCGGCCTTGATCTCACCGACGACCTGGTCGGCCATCGAGTGACCGGCGCCCGAGCCGTCCCGGGCACCGCCGAGATCGTTGACGACCACGCTGGCACCTTCTTTGGCCAGTGTCAGCGCGTACTCGCGGCCCAAGCCGCCGCCTGCGCCGGTGACGACGATGACTCGATCCTGCACTCCGGGCATGGGGGTCCTTTCTCTGGTTGCGGAAATGGTAACCAGGCCCCCGGGCAGGCGGCCTGACCCCTCAGGCCCGCTCGGCGACGACGAAGGTGGAGAACCCGTCCCGCAGGTCCTGGTCGGGCACCTCCACCCAGCGGTCGAGGCGGCGCATCTCGTCGGTGGACTCCGTCCCGGATGCCGTCCAGCCGTGGGCGTTGAGCCATTCGGCGACATCTGCCCGGTGCGGGTCGTTGTAGGTGAGGTCGGCGATGTCGACGGTCCGTTCGATGCCCAGTTCGTCGGCCGTCTTCTCCCAGCGCTGCCTCATCTGGGCGCGGCGCTCCTCGTCGTGGTGGCGTACCGCCTCGGCGGAGATGCGGCTGCCCGGCGCACTGAGGTCGCCGATCTGCTCGAAGAGCCGGTCCTGGGCCTCGGCGGGCAGGTACATCAGCAGTCCCTCGGCCAGCCAGGCAGTGCGACGGGCGGGGTCGAAACCCTTTGCCTTCAGGGCAGCCGGCCAGTCCTGCCGCAGGTCGATCGCCACTTCGCGACGCTCGGCGGTCGGCGCCGCGCCGTGCCGGGCAAGTGTGGCCGCCTTGTATCCGAGCACCTGCGGCTGGTCGATCTCGTAGAACACGGTGCCGTCCGGCCAGGCCAGCCGATAGGCCCGGGAATCCAGTCCGGAGGCCAGAATCACCACCTGCCGGATCCCGGCGGCGGCGGCGTCGGTGAAGAAGGCGTCGAAGAAGTGCGTCCGCACAGCCTGGTAGCCGAGCATGTTCGCGAAGACGGCGGCGGCCTCGGCGTCGGCGGTGGCGATCCGCTGCTGCATGGCCGGGTCCAGGAAATCCCGCCAGGCCCCGATGTCGGCGCCCTCGACGAGAATCCGGGCGAACGGGTCGCGGATCAGCGGGTCGGGGTTGTCGGTCTCGCGCGCCCGCGCCGCTGCCACCATGACGGCCGTCACCCCGACGCTGGTGGCGATGTCCCAGGTGTCGTCGTTGCTGCGCAGTGTGCTCACGACTTGCCAGGCTACTCGCCGTTCAGCCAGCCGCCGTCTTCCACCAGTCTCATGAACTGGGCGGTGACCGTGCCCATCTGCACCCGGTCGCCGACGAAGCCGGCGTAGAAACCCAGGCCCCAGAACGCCGCGACCAACGTCTCGGCGGCGGCTTCGGGATCGACGTCGGCCCGGAGTTCGCCGTTGGCGACGCCCTCCCGTACGACATCGGCGGCGAACCGGCGGGTCTGCTCCAGCGAGTCGGTGTCGTGCAGGGACAACTCCGGATGGCGTTGGGACTCCAGCACCGAGGTCACCATGAACGCCGCGGCGCCGCGGTCGTTGTCCTTGGCCCAGACGGCGGCCTCGAGGAAGGCGCTGATCCGGCCGGTGAAGGTGTGCTCGAGGGCCGCCTTCTCAAGACCGCTTGCGATCACCGCGGCGTTGGTGTGCTCGACGACGTGCCGGTACAGCAGGTGCTTGCTGGCGAAGTAGTGGTTGATGGCGGGCCGCGTCAGATCCGCCCGGGCCGCGATCTCCTGGAAGGTGGCGGCGTCATAGCCCACCTCGCTGAACACCTCGCGGGCGGCTTGCAGAATCCGCCCACGGGTCTGAGCAGATTTCGCTGCAGGAGGCCTACCCGGCCCTCGGCTCGCGGTTCTCGTCATCCCTCAATTGTGCCAGACGGAAACAAAATTTCCGCCCTCCGGGGCTCACGGCACCCGCCCCGGCGGGGGAAGACGGGGCGAATTCGATTTGCCAGAAACCAATGCTGACATCGTTTACACTGCTAAATGACCGTCTCGAAATAATGATTGCGGTGCCCGATCGGCCGGATGTGAGCCCCGCCGCAGTCTCGTGGGGTCGACGATCCGAGCTGGCAACCACCGGGAATCGGCCGAACTGACGCCGCCGCCGTAAACCGACTTATTGTTTGCTGGTGTTTACGAAAAATTCGCCGGGATTTTTTCTCCCGTCGGCTGAACCCTGATGAGGACCGGTTAGCCGCGAACGGGGGAGCCGACACACCTAAAGTCTGTTCATGCCCATCGTCGCCGGCCGGGAGTCCTACTTCGAGACCGGTCTGGAAATACTCGCCGGCCTCGGTTTCGGCGGGTTGAAGCTGGCCGAGGTGTGCAGCCGGTTGGGAGTGACGACCGGATCCTTCTACCACTACTTCAGCGGCTGGGGCGCCTACACCCGGGAACTGGTCGCCTACTGGCGGCAGGACCGCACCGTCCGGCTGATCGAGGAGTTGCGGTCACAATCCGACCCCCGCCGGCGGATCGAGGCCATCATCGAGGTCGCGCTGTCCCTGCCGCACAGCGCCGAGTCCGCCATCCGGTCCTGGAGTTCGGTGGACCCGGAAGTCCTGGCGGTACAGCGCGAGGTCGACCAGGAGCGCTACGAGGTCCTCTACGACGCCGCCCTGGAGATCGTCGGCGACGAGCGTCAAGCGCAGTGCTACGCGGCATGGTCGGTGTACGTGTTCGTCGGTTACGAGCAGGCCATGCTGCCCAGGGATCAGCGGTTGTTCGAATGGGTCAGCAAGACCATGCTCGACGATCTGCAGGCCGGTCGGCTGGCCGGCATGCCGGCGCCGCAAGGGCGATGACGCCCAAGCTTTCTCGGCGCGTCGTCGAACGCCTCCGGGCGCGGGATCCGGGCCGTGACGGCCTGCGCCGGGCGTTGCGCGCCGCCATCGCCATCCCACTCGCCGCGGCGGTCGGCCAGCTGTTGGCGGGGAACACGCAAGCCCCGTTGTTCGCCCTGGTCGGGTCCATCGCGCTGCTCGTCGCGGCCGACTTTCCCGGCTCGCCGGGCAACCGCGCGATGGGCTACGCCGGTCTGGGTCTCAACGGAGCGATCCTGATAACCCTCGGCACTTGGGCCGCGCCGCAACCATGGCTTGCGGTCGCGCTGTGTTTCGCCGTGGGTGCGGTGGTGAGCTTTCTCGGGTTGCTCAGCGACTTGATCGCCGGCGGCCAGCGGGCCACGCTGATGACCTTCCTGCTGCCGGTTTGTGTGCCGGCCGGTCCGCTCGGCGACCGGCTGCTGGGATGGCTTCTGGCCGTGGCCATCTGCGTCCCCGCCGCGCTTTTGCTGTTCCCGCCCCGCTACACCACCGAACTCCGTCATCACGCGGCGCTGGTCTGCGCCGCGCTTGCAGACCTCATCGAAGGCGTGCCCGGGGCCGCCGAGCGCGTGCCGGACGCGATGGCGGCGCTGCGCGCGGATTTCCTCAGCAGCGCGTTCCGGCCGATGGCGATGACGGCCGGCAGCCGCAGCCTGATCCGGGTGGTGTCCAACCTGGGGTGGCTCAGCGAACGGGTGAACTCCGGCACCGGGCATCTGCTCGCCGACATCGGCGGTCCCGGTGTCGCGGTGCTGCGGGGCAGCGCCGCGACCTTGACGTCGCCCAGCGCGACGGGGGCCGCTGAACTGGCGAGCGTGGTCGCGGCTCACCGCCAGATCGCATTCGCCCACTACGACAACGACATCCACGACATCCTGGCCGAGCCTGACGACGACGCCGCGGCGGAACTCGGCCGCATCCTGCTGGACCGACGCACCATGAGCGCCACCATCGGACTGACCGGGAGCATCATCGCCACCGCGACGGCAATCGACGCCCGCCCACTGGTCGACAGGATGCTCGGGCGCGGGCTGCCGACGACGGGCATCGCCGACCGGGTTCACAGCAGCCGCAACGCTTTTCGGGCTCTGTTCGGTTACCTGAGAACCCGCTCCGTCACGGTGATCAACAGCCTGCGCACCGGCCTGGCCCTGGCACTGGCCGTCGTCGTCACGATGGTGCTGCCCGTACAGAATGCGCTGTGGGTGGTGCTCGGCGCGCTCTCGGTGCTGCGCAGCAGTGCGTCGAGCACCCGAACCACCGCGGTGCGAACGGTCACCGGCACGGCAATCGGGTTCGTGATCGGCTCCGCGCTGATCGCGGCGGTGGGCGTCGACCCGGTGGTGCTGTGGACGTTGCTACCGGTGGCGACCTTCGGGTCGACCTACGTCCAGTCGGTCGGTTCGTTCACCGCCAGTCAGGCCATGTTCACCATGCAGGTGCTGATCGTGTTCAACATAATGCGCCCGACCGGCTGGCAGATCGGCCTGGTCCGGATCGAGGACGTCGTCCTGGGATCGTTCGTCGGCCTCGCGGTCTCGGTGCTGCTGTGGCCGGGCGGCGCCCGGGTGGCGGTGCAGCGCGCAGTCGACGAGGCCGTCGCCGCCTGCTCCCGGTATCTCGCGGCGGCGGTGACCCGGGTGACCCGTGGATCGTCCACGCAAACCCAGGCGGCGGTGAACCGACTGGGCGCCGCCGCACTGACCGCCGCCCGGACCCACGGCGACGCCGCGCGGGTCTACCTCGCCGAGACCGGTGGCGCGGTCGACGCCGCGCAACTGGAGGGCGCGAGCCGCATCCCGCGCCTGCGGACCACGGCGGATCTGATCGCCGACATCGTGCCGCCACCGCCGGGGGTCTACCCCCGAACCCGAGAGGTGTTGGAGCGGCGGACCACAGCGTTGTGTGCCCGCCTCGAGAATCCGGACCACGACGCACCGGGGTCTCCGCCGGCGATGAGCGATGAGTTCGTCCGCGCCCTGCGCACCGAGGCGGCGGCGGCGCCCGGCGCCGAGGACGCCGCACTGCCGCTGGTCACCGTCGCGGCCAACATCGCCGAACTGGAGACCGTGACCGCGGATCAGCCCAGCACCGCCTGAGCGGCCTCGCGGGCTTGTGCCGGGCCTGCCGTGCCGAGCACCGCCTCGGCGGCGTCCCGGCACTGCTGCAGGGTGACCGAGGCCAATTTGGCGCCGACCGGGGTGACCGCCGACGCGGCCGCCGACAGTGAGCTCACACCCAGGCCGGTGAGCACACAGGCCAGCAGGGGATCCGCGGCGGCCTCGCCGCACACCCCGACCGGCTTGCCCGTCGCCTGGCCCGCACGGGCGGTCCGGGCGACCAGGGTGATCACGCCGGGCTGCCATGGGTCGGTGAGGGTGGCCAGGCCCGAGGACATCCGGTCGGCCGCCATCGTGTACTGGGTCAGGTCGTTGGTTCCGATGGACAGGAACTCGACATGCTCGAGGATCCTCTCGGCCAGCAGTGCCGCGGCCGGCACCTCGATCATGACGCCGGGGTGCAGATTCCGTTCGCGGGCAAGGGTGGCGAACCGCCGGGCCTCGTCGGGGGTGGCGATCATCGGCGCCATCACCCAGGGCGCGGTGCCGGTGCGCTCGGCCGCCGCGGCGATCGCGTCGAGTTGCCGGGCCACCAGGTCGGCGTCGAGGTCGATGATGCGGAACCCGCGCACACCCAGGGCGGGGTTCTCCTCCTCGGGGCTGTTGACGAATTTCAGCGGCTTGTCCGATCCGGCGTCCAGGGTGCGGATGACCACCTTCTGCCCGGGGAACGCCTCGAGGACCTCGGCGTAGATCGCGGCCTGCTCGTCGACGCTCGGTTCGGTGTCGGCGTCGAGGAAGCACAACTCGGTTCGGAACAGGCCGACGCCTTCGACCGGCGCCTGCCGGGCCGCCCGCGCGGCGCTGCCGTCGGCCACGTTGGCCAGGATCGAGACCGGGTGTCCGTCGGCCGTCGCACCGGGCCCGGTCCAACCCGCGATCGCCGCCGCAGCGACGTCGGCCGCGGCGACCGCCGCCGATGCGACCGCCCGGTCGGGGTCCACCGTGACGGTCCCACGACTGCCGTCGAGGAGCACCATCACGCCGGCGGCCACGTCGTCGAGGCCCTTCACCGCCACCACACACGGGATGCCGAGTTGGCGGGCGATGATCGCGGTATGGCTGGTGGGCCCGCCCAGCGTGGTGGCCAGGCCGACGACGCGGTGCGGGTCGAGGCCGGCGGTGTCGGCCGGGGCCAGATCCTCGGCGAACAGGATCGACGGCTCGATCGGCTCGGGCACGCCCGGTGCGGGCAGACCGGCGAGTTCGGCGACGACACGGTCCCGGATGTCCTTGAGGTCGGTGACCCGCTCCGCCATCAGCCCGCCCATCTTGGCGAACATCTCGATGAACTGCGCCGCCGCATCGGCGGTGGCCCGGATCGCCGGCTTACCGGCATTGATCGCCTTCTGCGCCGAACCCAGCCAGGCCCGGTCCTGGGCCAACTGGGCGGTGGCGATGAGCACCTCCGCGGCCGGACCGGTCGCCGCCGCCGCCCGCTCACGCAGCCGACCCGCCACCGTCGCGGCGGCCGCGTCGAACCGGGCGACCTCGGCGGGCCGGTCGGTCTCGGGCACGTCTGCGGCCGGGGCGAGTTCATCAACGGCCGGCAGCCGGTTGGCGCGGATCACCGTTGCGAACCGGACTCCCGGAACCACCGGAACGCCCTGCAGAACGGTGGAGGTCGCAGTCGGATCTGAGGAGCCCATGCAGTGGATTACAGCAAAACGCGTTCCCCGGCAGGCGGAATTGGCCCGGCCGTCCCGGGCCGCGCCGAAACCGCCGATCCGGCGCGCAGGATCGAGTAAGAATCCATTACGACGAACCCGACCTCACTCAGAAGGAGACCTCATGGCCAGCAGGACCGTCACCGTCGGCTCGGCCCAGGGACTGCACGCGAGACCGGCCGCCGTCATCTCCGAGGCCGTGGTGGCAGCCGGCGTGCCGGTGACGCTCTCGCTCGACGGCGGCGACCCGGTGGACGCCGGTTCGACGATGATGATCATGACCCTGGGCACGACGATGGGATCTCAGGTCACCGTCACCTCTGACGACGAGACCGTGCTGGCCCGGATCGCCGAGTTGGTCGAGAAGGACCTGGACGCCTGAAACCCGCGGTTCAGGCCAGGCCCTTCAGCATCAGATTCCAGTACATGAAGGGCAGACCGTACTTCTTCAGATACCAGTACGGGCGGTGCGGCGCGGTCGGGTCGAGGACCGGGAACGACGGCTTGAGGTTGAAGTCGTAGTCGAACTCCGCCAGCAGCATGTCGTGGCTGGAGGTCACGATCGGGCAGGAGGAGTAGCCGTCGTAGCGCGCGGTGAGCGGGCGGCCCGTCAGGTGGGCCTCGATGTTCTCGACCACCACGGGCGCCTGCTTGCGGATGGCCGCGCCGGTCTTGGAGTTCGGCGTCGAACCGGCATCCCCCAGGGCGAACACGTTCGGGTAGCGGACGTGCTGCATGGTGAACTTGTCCACCTCGACGTAGCCGGTGGGCTCACCGGTCGACAGCCGACTGGTCTTGATCCAGTCCGGAGCAGACTGCCTCGGCACCGCGTGCAGCATGTCGAAGGACAACGTGGTGTCGGTTCCGCCCTGGGCGACGGCACTCACCGTGACCTTGCGGGAGTCGGCGTCGATCGCGGTGATCTCTGAAGCGGTGTGCAGGTGGATGCCGTAGCCGGCGATCACCTTGTCGAGGCTGTCGGCGATCGCCGGGATGCCGAAGGCACGGGGAGTCGGCACCACCAGGTGCACGTCGATCTTGTTCAGCACCCCCTGCCTGCGCCAGTAGTCGCTGGCCAGGTAGGCGATCTTCTGCGGCGCCCCGGCGCATTTCATCGGACCCGACGGCATCATGAACACCGCCGAGCCCGAACGGGTTCCACGGATGAGGTCCCATGTCCGCGGCGCCAGGTCGAACCGATAGTTCGACGAGACCCCGTCGCGGCCGAGCGCGTACTCCAGGCCTTCGGTCTTGTTCCAGTCCAATTGGATGCCCGGGCACACCACCAGGATGTCGTAGTCGAAGGTCGATCCGTCCTCGCACGTCACCGTGTTCGAGTCCGGGTCGATCCCACTGGCCGCCTTGCGGATCCAGGTGGCCTTCTTCGGCATCACCGAGGCCTCGGCCCGCTCGGTGGACGACGCCTTGGCCTGGCCGCCGCCCACCAGCGTCCACATCGGCTGGTAGTAGTGCTTGTCCGACGGTTCGATCACCGCGACGTCGGTGTGGCCCTTGCGCAGCAGACGTGCGGCCACCGTGATGCCGGCCGTGCCGCCGCCGATGATCAGGAACTTGTGTCTTCCGGTGGTACCCATGGCTCTATTCTCTCGTGTTCAGGCGTTCTGGGTCGCATCGTCCCATGCGTTGTACCCGCCCAGCAGGTCGCTCACGTCCTCGAATCCGTTCTTGCGGAGGAGACTGGCCGCCATCGAGGACCGGTAGCCGCCTGCGCAGTACACGACGGTGGGCCTGCGCGGGTCCAACTCCCCCAGCCTATCCGGCAGCCGGCCCACCGGGATGTTCACCGCCGCTCCGATCATTCCGGCCTCGGCCTCACCCGGGTTGCGGACGTCGACCAGTTGCAGTTCCGGGACGTCGGCGATGCGCTCTCCGAGGGCGGCCGCGGTGAGCCGGGAGGCGACCTGGACGTCCCTCTGGTTCGCCAACATCACCACGAACGGGTCGTCGAGGTATCCGATCACGCGATCGAACCCGATGCGGCCCAACCGGTTCTTCCCCTCCAGTTCCCGGTCGGGGTCGGTCATCAGGACGATGTCGTCGTCGGGCTTGACCACCGAACCGGCGAACTCGGCGTAGCGGCCCTCGAGTCCGATGTTGACCGCGCCCCGGAGGTGGCCGAGGGCGAACTCCTCGGGACCGCGGCCGTCGACGAGCACGGCGCCGTTGCGCACCGCCTCGCGGACCTCGTCGTAGCTCATGGCCCGGGGCATCTCCGACTCGTCGAGGAGTTCGCGGCCCTTGCGGTTGAGGATGGCGTTGTAGACGAAGTAACCCGGCGGCGGTGGCTGGCCCTCGGTCACCAACTCGACGAACTTCTCCTTGCTGGACGCACGCAGCGCGTAGTTGGTGGTGCGCTGTTCGCCCATCGTCGACCACAACTCGGTGGACAGGTTCTTGCCGCAGGCCGAACCCGCACCGTGGGCCGGGTACACCCGGGTGGAGTCCGGAAGCGGCATGAGCTTGTTGTGCAGCGAGTCGTAGAGCCTTTCGGCCAGTTCCTCCTTGGTGAACCCGATCGAGCCCAGCAGGTCGGGCCGGCCGACGTCACCGATGAACAACGTGTCACCGGTCAACACGCCATAGGGTTCGGTGTCGTCGGCGTGCTCGTAGACCAGGATGCTCATCGACTCCGGCGTGTGACCGGGCGTGTGCCGGAACTCCAACTGCACATCACCCAGCGAGTACCGCTCGCCGTCCTCCACCGCCATGAAGTCGTACTCCGGATTGGCCGTCGAGGAGTAGACGATCTTCGCACCGGTGGCCTCCGCGAGTTCCAGGTGGCCGGACAGGAAGTCCGCGTGGAAGTGGGTCTCGATGACCAACTCGATGGTCATCCCCGACTCCTCGGCGTCGGCGATGTACTCGCCGACGTCGCGCTGCGGGTCGACGACCACGGCCCGGCCGGTGGTCTCGTCGCCGATCAGGTACGACGCGTGCGACAGGCAGTCGAGGTAATACTGGTTGAACTTCATACCCCCAAGGGTATACCCCTTACGCTTGGGCGCGGTAGACGTCCCCTCAGCGACGACGAGATCGCCGAAAGCCGGGGGTTAGAGCCACCACCGTTCGAGGACTCTGGCCAGGCCGTCGTCGTCGTTGGGCGCGGTGACCTCGTTGGCCGCGGCGATGGCCTCGGGATGGGCGTTACCCATCGCCACACCGTGGCCGGCCCAGCGCAGCATCGGCACATCGTTGGGCATGTCGCCGAAGGCCACGACGTCCTCGGCGCTGATCTCCAGCGGCAGCGCCACCTCCGCGACGCCGATGGCCTTGCTGATCCCGATCGCGCTGATCTCGACGAGTCCGTCGTTGGTCGAGTAGGTGATGTCACCGAGCACGCCGACATGCCGGTTCAACGCCGCGGCCAGATCCGAACTCGGCATGCCGGGTTTGCGCACCAGCAGCTTCACCGCCGGTGCGCTCAGCAGGTCCTGCTGGGACACCTCGGTGTTGTCCGGGTTGAGCCAGGCGTGCTCGTAGCCGGGCGCGCTCACGAACTGCGGGGTGGCGCTGTCGTGCGCGGTGCGGCCGATTCGCTCGGCGGCCAGCCCGACGCCGGGCACCACCCGGGCGGCGATCTCGGCGAGTTCGGTCAGCACGTCCACCGACAGCGTGCGAGCCGAGATCACCCGATCCGTCGCCGCGTCGTAGATCACCGCACCGTTGGCGCAGACCGACATCGGTCCGAACCCGAGGGCCTCGGCCACCGGCGGGATCCACCGGGGCGGACGGCCGGTGGCCAGCACGAAGTGCGCCCCGCCGGCCACCGCGGCGCGCACCGCATCCCGGGTCCGCGGACTGACCCGCTCATCGGTGCCCAGCAGGGTGCCGTCGACGTCGCTGGCGATCAGCGCAGGCAGCATCAGGCGGGCTCCGCAGCCATCTAGGTGGTTCCGCTGCCCAACTGTTTCTGGCGCCGGGCGGCCCGGGCGGCCAGTTCGGCGGCCTCCAGTTCGGCGGCCTGCCCGGGCGTCGGCGCCCCGCCCCCGAGTCGGTGCGGCACCCAGAACTCCCCTGCGGGATGGGCGCCGTAGGCGTCCTGAACCTGCTCGAGAAGGTCCTGCATCCGGGCGCGCAGCAGAGCGGTCAGTTCGGTGGGCGGCAGGGTCGGCTGGATGGGTTCGCCGACGGCGATGGAGATCGGCACCTTGGGCCGCCACATCTTCTTCGGATGGTCCTTGGTCCAGATGCGCTGGGCGCCCCAGACGACGTGCGGGA
>NZ_JBBATF010000087.1:0-13235 GCF_040398885.1 Mycobacterium sp.
TAGCCGGTGCCGCCGCGGTGACGGGCCTCGCCGCCTGCACGGCCAAAGATGGTCAAAGGGGCGAACCCGTGTCGGGCCCCGACGGGGTTCGGACAACGGTCACACCGGAGACCTACATCCGCGCCGAAAGCGATCGGCAGTTCACCGAAATCGTCGCGATGGCAGGTGGCGTGAATCGGTTCTACCACTTCCGGGCACCGACTCCGCTGGACAAACAGAACGTCGTTCGGATGAACCGGGACACGCTCTACTCGATGGGAATCGTCGACACGTCCAAGGGCGCAACGATCACCGTGCCGCAACTGCCTCCCGGGCGGTACGCCTCGGTCGACCTCGTCGACAACGATCACTACTGTCCGTTCGTCATCTACGACTCCGGGAAACACCCGCTTCCCGCCGACACCAAGTACCTCGGGCTGGGCGTCCGGATCCAGGTGTTCGACCCGACGGACCCCGACGAGATCGCCCTCGTGAATCGGTTACAGGACCAGTTCGTCATCGAAGCGGCCAGCGCCGATCCTCTACCGCCCCTGCAGTGGGACATGGCGTCCCTGAAAACCCTGACCGCTCAGTACGAAAAGGATTCCGCCCGGTACAGCAGCTGGAAAGGGCTGATGGGCCCGCGCGGCAAGGTCGACGAAGCGACCCGTCACATCGCGGCGGCCGCCGCGTGGGGACTCTTCCCCGAGTGGGATGCCACCTACCTCAACTACAGCGGCAGCCATGATCCCAACCGCGCCTACAAAGCCACCTACCTGGTGCCGGAGAACAATGCCTTCTGGTCGATCACCGTCTACGGCGACGACGGCTTCATGAAGAACGAGAACTGCATCGTCAACTCGTCCAATGTGGCACTCAACGACGACGGCTCCTTCACCGTCTACTACGGCCCTCGCGAACTGTGCGGCGACGTGCCCAATCGACTGGATGTGACGGCGGGCTGGAACTTCCTGATGCGCATCTACCGGCCCGGGCCCTCGGTGCTCGACGGCTCTTACACCCTCCCGAAGGCGGAGCCGATCACCTGACCGGATGGTTCGGGGCGCGTTGTGCGGTCTTCGCCGACCAGAAGGGGTGGCCGACCGCCAGCGATCCGGGGCGGCGTCCTAGATTGCGTTCATGACCAATCCGTTCAATCCGGAGCTGTGGCAGCGCGTCGCGGGATTCGAGGATCTCACCGACATCACCTATCACCGTCATGTCCACAACGGTGTGCCCCAGCCGACGGTTCGGGTGGCCTTCAACCGCCCCGAGGTGCGCAACGCGTTTCGCCCGCACAGCGTCGATGAGCTCTACCGTGCCCTCGACCACGCGCGGATGTGGCCGGAGGTCGGTGTGGTTCTGCTGACCGGCAACGGTCCGTCGCCCAAGGACGGCGGGTGGGCGTTCTGCTCCGGCGGTGACCAGCGCATCCGGGGCCGGAGTGGGTACCAGTACGCCGATGGCGAGACCGCCGACACCGTCGACTCCGCCCGCGCCGGCCGGCTGCACATACTCGAGGTGCAACGGCTCATCCGGTTCATGCCGAAGGTGGTCATCTGCCTGGTGAACGGCTGGGCGGCCGGCGGCGGGCACAGCCTGCACGTGACGTGCGACCTGACCCTGGCCAGCCGCGAACATGCCCGGTTCAAGCAGACGGATGCCGATGTGGGAAGTTTCGACGGCGGCTACGGCAGCGCGTACCTGGCCAAGCAGGTCGGTCAGAAGTTCGCCCGCGAGATCTTCTTCCTCGGCGAGGCCTACACCGCCGAGCAGATGCACCGGATGGGGGCGGTCAACCGGGTCGTGGATCATGCCGAGTTGGAGAACGTCGGCCTGGAATGGGCGGATAAGATCAACGCCAAATCGCCTCAAGCGCAACGCATGTTGAAGTTCGCCTTCAACCTGCTCGACGACGGACTGGTCGGCCAGCAGATTTTCGCCGGCGAGGCGACCCGCCTGGCATACATGACCGACGAGGCCGTCGAAGGCCGCGACGCCTTCCTGGAGAAGCGTGACCCGGACTGGAGTCGGTTCCCGCGTTACTTCTGAGACGACGGCGTTCGCACGAGCAACCTAGCGGGCCAGCACGCGGGTGTAGAACTCCACCTGGTCGGCCTTGGCCTGCGGATCGCGGTAGATATCGAAGTGGCCGTACGGGTAGCGCCGAAGTTCTCCCTTGGGCGCCGTCTCGGCGGCTTTGATACTCGGACCGGGCGGCGTGGTTTCGTCAGCGTCACAGACGCAGAACAACACCGGCATCGTCAACTTCTTCGCGGTCTTGAAGGGCCGGAACGGCATTCCTCCCTGCCCTGCGGAGAGTTGGAGCATGATTCGCGCGGCGACTTCGTTGCGCCACAGTCCATTCGGGTCGACCATGGCGTCGAATCCGGGCTTCGCTTCCGGCGCGGTCATCATCGCGTAATTCCCGGGTGCCGCGACGGCCGGCATGTACCGGGGCTTCCCGCCCACCAAGGCACTTGCGCGGTCCAACATCGCGTCGGCACTGCCTCGCACGACGTTGCTCGGCGGCATCGCCAGCGTTCCGGCGATGGCGTCGGTGAACGGGCACTGCGCGACGACCGCCGCGATGCGCGGATCGGTGGCCGCCACCTCGACCACCAGGCCACCGCTGAACGACGAGCCCCACAGCGCGACCCGGTCCGGATCGATGCCATCGAGGTTGCGGGCCCACTTCACGACCGCGTGGTAGTCGGCGATCTCCCACTTGTAGTCCAGGACCTGTCGCGGTTCCCCGGTGGAGGCGCCGAACCGGCGGTAGTCGAAGGCGATGGCGGCGAATCCGGCCCGCTGGAACTCCTCCGCGTAGGCACCCAGGCCGTCGTCGCGGGTGAGGCCGAATCCGGGCGCCATCACGATGCAGGGCACGGGCCCATCGCTCTCGGGCCGGTACAGGTAAGCGGCGATAGTCTCGCCGTTGGCCGGTATCCGGACGTCCTCGCGCTGCGCGGCAGAATCGGCTCCCTTGGGCATCGGACGCTCCCTCACTGAATGGATCGAACGGTTCAAGGAAGGATCGTTTCAAATTCCGGTGGGATCCGCACCGATTCGATCGGGCCGCGGTTTATTTTGTCGCCCGGAACAATTCCCGGTCTGCGTTTGTCGATCAGGGCACCGCCTGGCGGGCCTTTCCCGGCGATGGCGGTGGGGCGGGCCGGTGTGGAACCGCCAGGGACAGCAGGATCTCCATGACGACCGCGGGATCGCCGAGTCGGTCGCCGTACAGTTCGCGAAGCTGGGTCATGCGGTAGCGCACCGTCTGGGGATGTACGAACAACTCCGCTGCGACGGCTTCGCGGTGGCCCTGGTGGAGCAGCCAGGATCGCAGGGTCTCGGCCAGTCGGTCGGCGGTGCTGGGACGAAGTCCGGCGAGCGGGGCCAACGCCCGGCCGCGTAGATCACCGACGGCCTCGGGGTCGGCTGCGAGGATCAACTCCACGAGGTGATCGTCGGTGTCGACGACCGCGGAGTCCGTCATCGTGGCCAGGCTGCGGCATCGAAGCGCGCGACGATAGGACGCCCGGACTTCGCTCCACGGCCGGGCCGGGCCCACCCATGCCCGCTGGCCGGACAGGACGCGCATCAGCTGCCCCCGGCGCGCGCCGTCCATGTCGGGCACCAGCAGCACCGCGAGCGACTCGGCCGGCTCGGCGTCGGGAGGTTCGGCGTTGACCTGCAGTGTGGCCGGGCCGAAGCTGGCGGAGACGCCATGGGCCCGCGCGGCCGGCAGCAGAACGGCGGTGAGCGATCCGGGCGGGGTCCAATTCGCTTGTTCCGCCGCGGCTTCCAGAGTCCCGAGCGGCTCGCCGGCGAGCAGGTGCTGACCGAGCCGTTCGAGGTAGCGCTCCCGCGCCCGTCCGGCGGTGGCCAGTTCCTCGGCATGGCCGGTGACACTGGCCGCCGACAATTCGTCGATGAAGGCGAACACCAGTTCGGCGAACCGGGAAATCGTGGCGGCGCTGAGCCCGGCTTGCACCGCCGTCGTCGACAACTCGCGCCACGACACCCTGGCGCCGACCCGATAGGCGGCCAGCAGGGCGTCGATCGAGCGTCCGGTACGCGCCTCTCCGGTTCCCAGGTCATAGGCGCCATCCAGCGCCGGGGCCAGCTGCGCCCGGTTGTCGGAGTCCTCCGCGTGGGTGGCCATCTGCAGGAACGCGCCGAGCGCCACCTGAACCGCGTTCTCGATGGTGCGGCCCATCGGCCCGCTGAAGGCGTCGGCGTAGCTCGGCACCTCGACGGTGATGGCGGCAACGGCGCGCTCGGCCATCCGCGGCAGCACCGCACGCAGCGCCGACGCCACCTCCTCGGAGAGGTCCAGGCCGGTCAGCCGGGTAGCGGGCGCGATGGAATCCACTAGATTGTTCGCAGGAAATAGTTATCGGCGAAGGATTCACACATCACAGCCAAGATATTACTCCCAAAATTACAGAGTATGGGACTATGACAATCACGGTCCCCCGCCGAACGGTTGTCCATGCGCTGCGGGCCGGTGTCATGTCGCTCGCCGAGCGGGTCACCACACCACTGTTGCCGGCCGACTATCTCGACGCCATCGACCCGCTGATCTCCGGGGTGGGCCTGCGCGGACGCATCGTCGCGATTCACCCCGAGACCCGCGATGCGGTCACCGTGGTGATCAAGCCCGGCCGCGGCTGGCGCACACACGCGCCCGGACAGTTCGTCCGGGTCGGGATCGACGTCGACGGCGTCCGGCAGTGGCGGGCCTACTCCCTGACCTCGCCGATCAGCCGGCGCGACGGTTGTATCGCCATCGCCGTCAAGGCGATCCCCGACGGAGTCGTGAGCAATCACCTGGTTCGGCGCGCCACGGTCGGGACCGTGGTCCAACTCGAACCGCCCGCCGGCGAGTTCACCCTCGGGACCGAACCACCGGCCAAGATCCTGTTCCTCACCGCGGGCAGTGGAATCACCCCGGTCATGGGGATGCTCCGCAACATGTCCGACCGCGACGCCGACGTCGTCCTGGTGCATTCGGAACGCACCGCCGCCGATGTCATCTTCGGCGACGAGCTGCGGGAGATGGCTGCGGCCGGGCGAATTCGACTGGTGGAGAGGCACACCGACACCGACGGGAGGCTCGACGTCGCCCGACTCGACGACCTCGTCGACGATCTCGCCGAGCGGCAGACGTGGGCGTGCGGACCGGCCGGCCTGCTCGACGCACTCGAACGCCGATGGACCGCCGAGGGAATGGCCGACCGGTTGAACACCGAGCGGTTCCGGTCGACGGTCGTCGCAGTCGGCGAGGGCGGCACGGCCAGCTTCACCAAGTCGGCGACCAGCGTTCTCGCCGCCGGCTCGCAGTCCCTGCTGGACGCCGGTGAAGCCGCCGGAGTTCTGATGCCGTCGGGTTGCCGGATGGGCATCTGCTTCGGCTGCGTCGCCCCACTGCGCGAAGGCGCCGTTCGCGATCTGCGAACCGGCGAGATCACCGCCGCCGCCGAGGGAGTCGTCGTCCAAACCTGCATTTCGGCCGCCGCGGGTGCCTGCTCCATCGAACTCTGACAACCACCGGTTCCTGACCGAAAGACAACCCGACATGACAGTTCTGCAGAACGCCCAGACCGACCCCACCGCTCACCTCAGCGACGAGGACATCGAGGCCATCGGCCGCGAACTGGACGCGATCCGCGCCGAGGTGATCGCCGACCGCGGCGAGCGCGACGCCGACTACATCCGGACCGTAATCGACGCCCAACGCAGACTCGAACTGACCAGCCGCGCCATCCTGTTGTTCTCCCTTTTCCCACCGGCCTGGATCGTCGGCACCGCGGGCCTCTCCGTCTCGAAGATCGTCGAGAACATGGAGATCGGTCACAACGTCATGCATGGGCAGTGGGATTGGATGCGCGACAGCAGGATTCACTCGACCACCTGGGAATGGGACAACGTGGCCCCCTCCGAGATGTGGAAGCACTCCCACAACGAACTGCACCACAACTTCACCAACGTGGTCGGCAAGGACAACGATCTCGGCTACGGCATCATGCGCGTCGACGAGGACCAGCGCTGGAAGCCTTTCTACTTGGGCCAGCCGCTGTGGAACTTCGTCAACGCCTGCTTCTTCCAGTTCGGGATCGCCGCCTACGACCTGGAGATCGGCAAGCAGCTCAAGGGCCGCGGCAACCGGGAGGATTTCGTCCGCAACGGCAAGAAGGTCCTGGCGAAGATTCGCCGGCACGTCACCCGCGACTATGTCCTGTACCCACTGCTGTCGGGGCCTTCGGCGCCGACCACGTTCACCGCGAACCTCTCCGCGAACCTGGTGCGTAATCTCTGGACGCACTCGGTGATCATGTGCGGACACTTCCCCGAGGGTGTGCAGACCTTCGCCAAGACCTCGATCGAGGGCGAGACGCGGGGCCAGTGGTATCTGCGCCAGATGTTGGGTTCGGCCAATATCTCGGGGGGGCAGCTGCTGCACTTCATGACCGGCAACCTGTCCTTCCAGATCGAGCATCACCTGTTCCCCGACCTGCCCAGCAACCGCTACCAGGAGATCGCACCAGCGGTCGAGGATCTTTTCCGGCGCTACGGGCTGACCTACACCAGCGGGTCGCTTCCCAGACAGGTCGCATCGGCGTGGTGGAAGGTGATCCGGCTCTCGCTGCCGAATCGGGTCGAGTCCGGCCCGTCGGCGCAGCCGTCGCAATCGGTCCGAGCCGCGTAGCCGAGCCTGACCTCGGCGACTGCAAGCTGACCGTGCGGGTCAACCTGACCGCACCCAAGTTCAGCGGCAGTTCCCCGCGAGCAGACGCAAAGGCCCCGCACGCCTCGGCGTGTCGGGGCCTTTTGCGTCTGCTCGGCGCCTCACGGGTGAAGATTCCACTGGCCGCAATCCGAGGCCAGGACGTCGTTGACGTCGACCTCGATCCCGCCGACTATCGGACCCGGATTCGAGGCGGTGCTCACCACCCGTTGGTAGAGAACCGCGGCAGGGTAGACATCGCTGCCGGACCACGCCCGGGTCTGCCAGGCCCACACGTGGCCGGCTGTGCTCGACTTCCCGATGACGCCGTCGGCGGCGGCCCACCGGCAAACGTCGATGCCCCCGTAGACGCCGGTGCGCTGCACACCCAGAACCGAGTTGATCCCGCGAAACCACTGCAGCGCCAAGGTGTTCCAGGTGTCACGGCTGATGTCGTCGTCGACGCTGAAGAAGATGGGTGCACTCTGTCCGCCGCCTGCCGCGGTATGCAGCTGCCAGGCGGTGCGAGCGTCGGCGATGCCGCCGGCGTAGCCGCGGGTGAAATCCGACGGTGCCGTTCCGCCCGGTTTGCCGTACTGGTAATTGCTGACGATGACCAATCCGGCGGCGGTCAGCGACTCGGCGTAGGGCCGGGTGATCGGCTTGGCGCCGAAGTTCGCGCCGGGCCGCGAGAGCGAGACGTAGTTGATCACCCCGGAGTAGCCGGCCGCGCGGATATCGGCCGCGGGAATCTGGCGCATGGCGTAGTCGATGAGCATGGGAGGGGTGGCCGAGGCCGTAGGCGCTCCGCCACCTGCCGATGCCGCACCCAGCCCGGCGAGCGCCGATAGCGCGGTGGCATAGCGGAGCGCGTCACGCCGCGAGACCGGGCGCGAGGGCTGGGCACTTGTGGTTTCCGACGAGTCCTGCACCAGGTGATGTTAACGATGGCATCGCCCTTGGCGGTGTAACCCTCGGGCGAGTTTCGGGCGGGCGGCGCGGCCGCGCTATCGCAGGGTCCGCTGGTAGCGGCGCATTCCGGCGATCCACCGGTCGTAGTCCGCGCCCTTCTGCCGATACATGGCCAGCACCTCGGGGTGCGGTAAGACCAGGAACGTCCCGTCCTCGATGGCCCGGACCACCAGTGCGGCTACTGCGTCGGGACCTATCACCGCGCCGGCACCGGTGACCGCGGCGCCGGCGATCCGGGCCTCCGCGTCCGGTGAGTGGGACAGTCCGCGGAGAAGCGGGGTGTCCACACCCATCGGGCACACACAGCTGACCCCGATTCCGTTGCCGCCGTAGGTGATGGCCAACCACTCGGCGAACCCGACAGCGGCGTGCTTGGTAACGCTGTAGGGCGCTGCACCCACCTGGGTGAGCAGACCGGCTGCCGAGGCGATGGTGACGAAATGCCCACGGCCACGCTCCAGCCATTCCGGCAGAACGGCTTGTGCGGCGCGGATGTGGCCACGCAGGTTGACGTCGAGGATGCGATCCCACGCGGCCTCGTCCCCGCCGAGCCCGGGTTCCCCGACGATTCCGGCGTTGGCGACGTAGATGTCCACCGGCCCGAAGACCCGGCGTGCCGTGTCGAGTAGGGCGGCGATACCGCCGGTGCTTCCGGCGTCGGCGGCAACCGCCACGCCGCCGATCGTCGCGGCGGTCGCAGCGGCCGAATCGGCGTCGATGTCACAGGCCACCACCGAGGCGCCGGCCGAAGCCAGCTCCGCCGCGATGGATCGGCCGATCCCCGAGCCGGCTCCGGTGACCACCGCCACCGATCCGTCGATCATCACGGCCTCGATTATCGCGCCCGGCCGCGAAGGCCTTCAAATCACGTCGGCCCGTCGACACGGGGCCCGTCTACACGTAATCCGAAGCTGACGAGATCGGCCGCCCGGCTGATGAGTTCGGCCAGGGCTTCGGGGTCGCGCCTCAGGTCGTCGTGGCGCCAGGCGAGGCTGATGATCCCGTTCCAACTCGCCCACAGGATGGTGGCGGTCGCGTGCGGATCGACCGGCCGGAGGCTGCCCTCGGCGATGCCTCGCTCGATCGCGTCGACCATGCGGGCGTTCTGCTCGTCCACCCGCCGGCTCAGCAGCGCGGCGGTCTGCGCCGAAGCCGGGTAGGGACCGGGTTTGGCGGGAAAGGCCAGCATGCGGAAGAACTGAGGGTGGTCCAATGCGAAGCGCAAGTACTGCTCGGAGGCCGCGAGGAGTTGTTCGATCGGGTCGCGGTCGGGTGTGTAGGCGCGATCCATGTAATCGCGATCGACGTCGAGTGCACGGCCGACGACCGCCGCGTACAACCCTTCCTTGCTGCCGAAGTTGTTGTAGATGGAGCCGACCGCGACACCCGCGCGCTGGGCGATCTCCTCGACCGTGATCTCGTCGACGGGAAGTTCGGCGAACATCAGTTGCGCCGAGGTGAGCAGGGCCTCCATGGTCCGTTGTTTGCGCGGGTCGATTCGACGGTCGCGGGCGGCCTGCACGCAGCGATCCTACTGCGGCACACAGTTGTTGAAACGGTTGCAATAAACCGGCGGCGGACTTACCATCGGCCTGTGTTGGAAGGTTTGCAACAGCCGGCGCCCGAGCCGACCCACGTCGTCATCGGGCGGTTGGCCCGCGCACAGGTGGAGCAGGGCCTGCGTCGCGCGGCCCGGCGGTTCGGCTGGCGGCGACCTCGGCGACTGGCGATCGACGACGTGGTCTTCCCCGACACCGCGGCGGCTCTCGAAGCCGCCACTCTGATGCGCAACCATTCCCCCGGGGTGCTGGCCGCCCACTGCTACCGGACCTACCTCTTCGGCGCTGCGCTCGGCACTCGCGACGGACTGGACTGGGATCCGGAGCTGCTGTTCACCTCGGCGATGTTGCACGATCTCGCTCTGACCGACGCGGTCGGCGGGCATGGGCCCTTTGAGCGGCGCGGGGCGGCGGCCGCGGAGTCGTGGCTGCGTGGGCAGGGCTGGCCGCCGGAGCGCGCGGGTGTCGTCGGGCGTTCCATCCGCATGCATCTCGACATCGGTGCGGCCGGCCGGGACCGACCCGAGGTCGCGCTGCTGCACTTCGGCGCTGCGGCTGACGTCACCGGCATGCGGTTGGAGGACATCCACCCGCGAACCGTCGAGGAGGTTCTCAATGCCCACCCCCGCGCCGGGTTCGAGGACTTCTTCGTCGGCAGGATCCGCGCCGAAGCCCGCGCCGAGCCACGGTCCACCACCGCAGTACTGTGCCGCTGGGGCCAATTCCCCTGGCGCATAGAACATTCACCGTTTCGCCAGTCACGATGACGCTGGGTACCGGACGACGTCGCCGCTGTTCGCGGCGGGTCCCACCGTGCTGAGCACCAGTCACCACATTCGATAGGGAGAGCGATGAGTCTCGCGGTGATAATCGTGATGGCCGTGTTTTTCGCGGGGATGGGAGTATTCGCGCTGGCCCGGCCGGCGGCACTGATCCGGCCCTTCGGGATCACACTGCCCGATCCCACGTCCCGCGCCGAGGTGCGCGCGGTCTACGGCGGTTTCGGCCTCGCGATCGCCGGGGTGCTGAGCCTGGCGGCGGCGGGCCACCCTGCACGCGAGGGGATACTGCTCACCGTAGCCGCGGCGCTGGGCGGAATGGCATTCGGACGTTTGATGTCAGGCATCGTCGACCGGCCAAAGGCCCTGTACCCCAACTGGTTCTACTTCTTCGTCGAACTGGTGGGGGCGGCAGCGCTGTGGTGGTCCGCGGGCACCGGCGGGGTGGCCGCCGCGTAGCCGAGCCCGACGATCAGCTGCCCGATGTAGGCGTCGTCGGCCCTGGGACGTCGGCTATCGACGGTGAGTCGCGGTGCCGATGCCGGCGAAGATCACCGCCACGCTGCGGGTGAGCCGGGCGGTGAATTCGGCCGGCGTGGCCGTGGCCGGGTCCTCGCCCTTGGCGCCGAAAGCGCAGTCGTTGAGCACGCCCGCCAACTGGGCCAGCGTGAGTCCGGAGGCGCTGAGGCTGATCTCCCCGGCGGCGGCGGCGCGGCGCAGAACGGCGATGATGATCTTCTCCGCCTGACGGTGGGCGGCCTGGGCGATGTCGCCGCACAGCGCACCGTGGCGGTCGTAGAGCTCGGCGGCGTGCGGCGAGCCCGACGTCAGCTCCACGAACCGCAGGAAACGCGCCTGCAGCAGCCGGCTGATCCGGCTTTCGATGTCGAGGTCCGGGGAGTCGGCGACCTCGCGCATCGCCGCAAGGTGCTCGTCGTGCAGGCGGGACACCAGCGCGCGGAACAACTCGTCCTTGCCGCTGCAATGTCCGTACACCGTCGCCCGGGACACCTGCGCCCGCCGGGCGATGCTCTCGATGGAGGCCCGGCGGTACCCGAAGGCGCTGAACTCGGCAAGGGCCGCGGCTGCGATCGCGTCGCCCGTCGTCATCCCCAAGGTCACCTCCAAAGGATGAACATCATTGACACTTTTCGCAATTTCTGTCTACCGTGTCGAAATGACCGAAGTGTCCAAGGCCGTGCTCATCACCGGCTGCTCCACCGGCATCGGGCATGCCACCGCGCTGCGGCTGGCCAGGGCCGGCCACACCGTCTACGCCACCGCCCGCCGGGTGGACTCGCTGGCCGACCTGAGTGCGGCCGGGGCGCGCACCATCGCCCTCGACGTCACCGACGAGGTCTCGATGGCCGCGGCGGTCGGGCGCGTCGTCGACCAGCAGGGTGCGGTCGGCGTGCTGATCAACAACGCCGGGTACTCGCAGTCCGGCGCGTTGGAGACCCTGCCGATGGATGATCTGCGCCGGCAGTTCGAGACCAACGTCTTCGGGCTGGTGCGCATGTGCCAACTGGTGCTGCCCGGGATGCGCGCCCAGCACTGGGGCCGCATCGTCAACATCAGTTCGATGGGGGGAAACTTCACCTTCCCGGGCGGCGGGGCGTACCACGCGTCGAAGTACGCCGTCGAGGCGATCAGCGACGCGCTGCGTTTCGAGGTCAAGGGCTTCGGAGTCGACGTCGTCGTCGTCCAACCCGGGCTGATCCGAACCGAATTCGCCGCGACCGTTCAGGCTCACCTCGGATCCGGCGACGGTCCCTACGCCGAGTTCAACGCCGCGGTCGGCGCGGCCACCGAGGACGCCTATGCCAAGGGTCCACTGGCCAAACTGGGGGGCGACGCCGACAGTGTGGCCAAAGCGGTGGAGAAGGCCATCACCGCCCAAAAACCGCCGATCCGGATGCGCGTGACGCCCTCGGCGCGCGTGCTCATCGGCGCCAACGGGTTGATGAGTGACGGCATGTGGGACCGGTTCCTGGCCACCCAGTTCCCCAGGCCGGGTCAGTGGGCCTGACCGAAGCTTTCAGCCGATCCCGATCGCGCGGGCAGCGTTATTGGCCGTCCGCGCACCCGACACCCGGCGCAGCAGCAGCAGGCCGTCCAGGATCGCGATCGAGGCCAGCGCCCCCTGCCGGCGCTTGGCGGGGGTGGGCGCGGCGATCCGGGGCTCGATCCAGTCCACCCAACGGTCGATGATCACCGGCGCCAGGGAGAGATAGGGCTCGCGCCGGGCGCTGGCGAGCCCGATGATCTCGAGATACACCGCGAAGATCGGGTCCGCCGAGGGTGAGGCCAGCACCGGCCAGGCCCGGCGCTGCAGTTCCTTTGCCGGGAGTGCGGTGTCGCCGAAGGCGGCGGCGAGCGTGGCTTCCATCTGCTCGCCGAGGGCGCCGATCACCGCGGCGATCATGTCGTCCTTGGTCGGGAAGTAGTAGACGACGGTGCGGTCGCTGATGCCCAGGCTCGCACCCACCGAACCGTAGGTGAGCGAGCCGATGCCCGAGGTGGCCGCCAGCCGGGTGGCCGCGGCCAGCAGGTCCTCCCGGGAGTGCTTGTAACCCACCGCTTGATCGTAGTGGTGGCGGCGACTACAGTAATTGTAGTTACCGCTACAATATGAGGAGGAGACGTGGTCGAGCGTGGTTCGGCGCCCGCGGTGACGGGTCTGGTGGTCGGTGCACTGGTGGCTCTCGGGTTCGCGCCGCACCTCTACGGCCAGACCGGGCAGGCGCTGGCCTGGATGGCGTCCGCGCTGATCTTCGCCTTCGCCAGCCTGCTGATCGCGGGTCAGGTCATGCTGGGGCGGGCGGTGCCCGCGACGATCCTCCGGCCGTCATGAGGTCAGGGGCCACCTGGATCACGTGGCTGCAGGTCGTCCTCGCCGCGCTGCTGGCCTATGCGCTGGTACTGGTGTTCCTCGGTTCTGTTGCGGCACAACTGTTCTCCGCGCTGGGGTTCGGCCCACCGGAGTCGATCGACAGTGCCGCCGCGCGCGACTACCTCAAGCTCCCGTTCATGGTGCTAGGGGCGGTGCTGGCCGGCTGGGCGGTCACGATGATGCAGATCGTGCGGGGCCCGCTGCGTGACGGATCGCCCTGGGCGCGGACGATCCTCATTCGATCGGTGGCGGTGTGGTTCGTCCTCGACACCGGGATGTCGCTGGTGCTGGGGTTTCCGACGCACGCGGTGTTCAACCTG
>NZ_JBBATF010000088.1:0-13104 GCF_040398885.1 Mycobacterium sp.
ACATAGCCGTTCTCCTCCAGTTCGTCGGCAAGCTCGGGGCCACCGGACTCGACGACCCGGCCGTCGACGAAGACGTGCACGAACTGCGGGTGGATGTAGCGCAGGATGCGGGTGTAGTGGGTGATGAGAAGCACGCCCGCGTGCTCGGCCTGGGCGAAGCGGTTCACCCCGTCGCTGACCACCCGCAGTGCGTCGACGTCCAGTCCGGAGTCGGTCTCGTCGAGGATGGCGATCTTGGGCTTGAGCAGGCCCAGTTGCAGGATCTCGTGGCGCTTCTTCTCGCCGCCGGAGAAGCCCTCGTTGACGCTGCGCTCGCCGAACTGCGGGTCGATGTCCAGGTCGGCCATCGCGGCCTTGACCTCCTTGACCCACAGTCGCAGTTTCGGGGCCTCGCCGCGCACGGCGGTGACCGCGGTGCGCAGGAAGTTCGACATCGACACGCCTGAGACCTCCACCGGGTACTGCATGGCCAGGAACAACCCGGCCCGCGCACGTTCGTCGACGCTCATCTCCAGGACGTCTTGACCGTCGAGGGTGATCGAACCGGACGTCACGGTGTACTTGGGGTGCCCGGCGATGGCGTAGGACAGCGTGGACTTGCCGGATCCGTTGGGGCCCATGACCGCATGGGTCTCCCCCGAGTTCACCGTCAGGTTCACTCCTTTGAGGATCTCCTTCTCGGTGCCCTCCGGGGTGGCGACCGAGACGTGCAGATCCTTGATGGCGAGCGTGCTCATGCGTCGGTCCTCGATTCGGGGTCGTTCTTCGATTCGGCAAGCGCCAGTTCGTGTTCGATGGCGTCGGTCAGTCGGTCCCGGATGGCCGGCACTGCGATCTTGGAGATGATCTCCCCGAAGAAGCCTCGCACCACCAGTCGGCGCGCCTGGTCCTCGGGGATGCCGCGGGCCTGCAGGTAGAAGAGCTGCTCGTCGTCGAATCGGCCGGTGGCGCTGGCGTGCCCGGCGCCGACGATCTCGCCGGTCTCGATCTCCAGGTTGGGCACCGAGTCCGCCCGGGCGCCGTCGGTCAGCAACAGATTGCGGTTCACCTCGAAGGTGTCGGTGCCGGTGGCCTCGGCGCGGATCAGCACGTCGCCGACCCAGACGGTGTGCGCGTCGGCCCCGCGGGAGTCCGGATCCCCCTGCAGTGCGCCCTTGTACACGACGTTGGACCGGCAGTTGGGCCGGCTGTGGTCGACCAGGAGTCGGGACTCCAGGTGCTGGCCGGTGTCGGCGAAGTACAGGCCGAGCAGTTCGGCGTCGCCGCCGGGCGCGTCGTAGCGCACCGTGGCGGCCATCCGGACCACCTCGCCGCCGAGGGTGACCGCGACGTGCCGCAGCACCGCGTCCTTGCCCAGTCGGGCGTGCTGGGCGCTGACGTGCACCGTGTCGTCGGCCCAGTCGGCGATCCACACGACGGTCAGGCGGGCGGCGTCGCCGACGACGAATTCGACGTTGTCGGCGTAGGTGCCACTGCCGCGCAGGTCGATCAGCACGACCGCCTCGGCCAGTTCCTCGGCGCGGACCTGCAGGTGTCCGTAGGCGGTCTGGCCCTCGCCGGGTCCGGTGACGGTCACCTCGACCGGCATCTGGGTGTGCGCGCCGCGCCCGACGGTGACGACGGTCGCGGTGTCGAACGACGAGAACGCCTGCGCGGCAACCCGATCGGCGGGCACTCCGCCCTGCCCGAGGCGCTCGTCGTCCCGCCCGACATTCTCGACCGTGACGCCGGCCTGCTCGGAGACGGTGATCGCCGCGCGGCCGGTGGCCACAGCGGAGCCGTCGTGGAGTCCGCGCAGCCGCTTGAGCGGGGTGAACCGCCACAGTTCGTCGCGGCCGCCGGGGACTTCGAAGGCGTTGACGTCGAAGGAACTGAACTGCTCGCCCTTGTTGACCGCCAGTGTTGAGGTCATCAGCCGACTGCGCCTTCCATCTGCAGTTCGATGAGCCGGTTGAGTTCCAGGGCGTACTCCATCGGCAGTTCCTTGGCGATCGGTTCGACGAACCCGCGGACCACCATCGCCATCGCCTCGTCCTCGGTCAGGCCGCGGCTCATCAGGTAGAACAACTGGTCCTCGCTGACCTTCGACACCGTGGCCTCGTGACCCATCGTGACGTCGTCCTCGCGGATGTCGACGTAGGGGTAGGTGTCGCTGCGACTGATCGTATCGACCAGCAGCGCATCGCATTTCACGCTGGAGCGCGATCCGTGCGCACCCTTGTTGACCTGGACCAGGCCGCGGTAGGAAGCGCGTCCGCCGCCGCGGGCCACCGACTTGGAGACGATGTTGCTCGAGGTGTTGGGGGCCAGGTGCAGCATCTTGGCCCCGGTGTCCTGGTGCTGTCCCTCGCCGGCGAAGGCGATCGAGAGCACCTCGCCCTTGGCGTGCTCGCCGGTCATCCAGACCGCCGGATACTTCATGGTGAGCTTGGATCCGATGTTGCCGTCGACCCACTCCATGGTGGCGCCGGCTTCGGCGCGGGCCCGCTTGGTCACCAGGTTGTAGACGTTGTTCGACCAGTTCTGGATCGTCGTGTACCGAACCCTCGCATGGGGTTTCACGATGATCTCCACAACCGCCGAGTGCAGCGAGTCGCTCTTGTAGATCGGCGCGGTGCAGTTGTGTACGGCAAACCCGTAGGCGAGGTAGCTGTCCGGGGCTTCGACGTCGAGGTTGTAGACCGGCTCGTGAGCCTCCCGCACGGTTCGCTTCTTGATGGGCACGGCGAAGTGGTCCCCGCAGTCGCGGGCCTGCCTCGGCCCTGTCCCACCCTCGGTCCACTGCACCTGGTAGAGATCCTGGCGAACGATGTCGCGACCTTGAATGACGCCGGGACCGCCGGGGCGGCGCAGTTCGACGGTGGCGAAATGACCGAGTCGCGCGAGGATCGACTGCAATTGGAAGGCCCAGACCCGCGAGGTGGTGTGCGCCCGCTTCCACTGCGCGCCACCTCGGCGGGTGACGTTGCCGTCGCCGTTGACGTAGGCGTCGATGAGTTCGCGCAGGAAGATGTCGTCCTGGCGCATCAGGGTTTCGGACAGTTTCTTGTTCGCCGAACCGACGCCGACGTGGTTGCGCATCGCGGCATATCCGGCCTTGCTGTACACCAGCACCCGGGCCGAGTGCTTGTCCTCCTCAACTAGCACCGACCCGGAGGTCTCGTACAGCGACTTGCACGCCTGCCGGACCTCGTCGATGTAGTCGAATTCGTCGCTGTGGAAAGAGAAGACCAGCGATTCGCAGCCGTTGGTGAGTGTCGAATGGCCCTCGGCGAGGTAGTAGCCGGCCAACCTGGCGAACTCCAGTGGGAGCACGGTCTTGTGCCGCTGCGGCTTGGGTTTGGGGTAGATCAGGAAGTCGCCCTCGGCGACGTCCTTGGCGGGAACCCAACGCGGTTCGGCGGCTTTGAGTTTCGCCGAGTCGACCTCCGGCAGCCAGCCGTTGCGGGGCTTGCGGCGCACGAGCACCTCGCTGCGCGGGACGACCAGCACCGGATGCTCGGCGGTCACCGAGAACGCATTGGCCGGAGACATCGGGGTGAAGGTGAACAGTTCGCCGTTCAGGTCGCGCATCTGCACGGCGGTGACCCGATGGGAACGACCGTCGTGGCCGGTGACCCGATCGCCGACCTTGATCGACTCAATGGGCCGCAAGTCGCCGTCGGCGGTGGTGACGAGTTCACCGGCAGGCAGGCACCCTTCCACGTAGTGGATGTAGGAACCCTCGTCGGCGATGATGAGCGTCCGCTCGAACTGGCCCATGTTCTCGGTGTTGATCCGGAAGTAGGCCTGCAACGGGATGTCGACGTGCACGCCGGGCGGGACGTAGATGAACGAACCGCCGGACCACACCGCGGTATTGAGCGCGGAGAACTTGTTGTCCCCGGCCGGGATCACGGTGCCGAAGTACCGCTTGAAGATCTCGGGGTGCTCGCGCAGTCCACTGTCGGTGTCCAGGAAGATGACGCCTTGCTGCTCAAGGTCTTCCCGGATCTGGTGGTAGACCACTTCGGAGTTGTGGACCACCAGACCCTCGGCGATGAAGTTGTGTGGACCGTCGACTTCGATGTCGTAGACCGGTTCGACCTCGTAGGGCTCGACCGACTTGATCCGCTCGAATCCAAGCCAGTCGTTGGTGTGGACGCGGATGGTCGTGCCGTGGGCACCGTTTGAGGTGTGGAAGTAGGCACGCCGGCCGAATCGCTCGGTCCGCTTTGGATTGCGGCACCCGAGCGTTTCGAAGTCACCGGAAATCCCCAGACGCCAAGCGGTTTGGATGCGCTCCGGAGCATGCCGATAGGGCTGGGTGAACGACCAGGGGCCGCCGGCCCGCAACCCGGACAGCTCAGCGAGTTCCCGCGCCTGCTGGATCAGCGACTCGTTGGCGCACGTCAGTAGGACCGATCCGCTGGCATCGGGCCCGACATAGCCGTCGGCGTCGACCCAGCCGCCGAGGAAGGCCAGTCGCTGGTCGGCAGGGAGTGCGAACACCCAGTCGGGGACACGTTTGGTCAGCGACGCGCCCTTGAACCCCAGTTCGACGATCCACTCCGTCAACGCCTTGGAGTTGACGACGATGCTGTGCTCATCGGCTTCGATGCAGCGCAGCCCGAACAGATCTCCGATCACACGTGCCAACTCGGACCGAAGCTCCACATCGGTTGCCGGGATGGCGAATTGGACCCGATAGGTCCGGCCCGAAAGGTGCAGATTTCCATCGCCGATGTAGAGGCCCAGCAGCCACATCAGGTCGACGGTGCTCTCGGAGGGGCTGCGCAGTCCCGGCACCGAGGGTAATTGGGCCGGTGCACCGAAGTGCGGGATCTGCCGCGGCACCGCGATGAAATCCCCCGGCGCGATTTCGCCGACGGTGACCCAACGCCGCGCGAACCGCGCCCTTCGACGGGTTGATCCCCGGGTCGCTTCGCTCCTGCCCGCCGGATCCGGCTTGCGCTCGTCGCGCAGCACCAGCATCGGGTGGTTGTCCGTCGCACGCACACTGCGCCGAGTTGTGGTCACGGTGTAGGTCTGGCGGGTGTCGGTCTGGGCGGCGGACTTGACCGGAGCGACCACGAAGCGCTCCCCGGCCTCGTCATAGGCGAAAACATTGTCGCCGCGGACGATCTCCTTGATCGGGATCTGGCCGCGGTTGGCGGTCCACACCAGCGTGTCGCCGGCCAGGCATTCGTACTGAGCGGCCACCCCGGAGACCAGTCGCTGCTTCTCCGCCTCCGGGATGCCCAGTCGGTCGTAGGTGTTCTTGATCTCTTCGGGCAGTTCCTCCCACGAGGTCGCCTGCTTCTCGGTGGAGCGCACGAAGTACTTGATGTTGTCGAAGTCGATGCCCTCGAGGTCCGAACCCCAGTTCGGCATCGGCTTCTTGCCGAAGGTGCGCAGCGCCTTGAGTCGGACGTCGAGCATCCACTCCGGCTCGTTCTTCTTCGCCGAGATGTCGCGCACCACCGCCTCGGACAGGCCGCGCTGGGCGCTGGCGCCGGCCACGTCGGTGTCCGCCCAGCCGTATCCGTAGCGGCCCAGGGAGGCGATGGTCTCCTCCTGGCTGAGGGGCTGAGTCTCCGGTGTGGTCGTCATGCCGACTCTCCTTGTTCATCGCGGGTGTTCGCTTCGGGGAACGTCACGGTCAGCGGGACGTGGGTGGTGCAGGCGCAGTCGCCGTTCACGATCGAGGCCAGCCGCTGCACATGGGTGCCCAGGACGTCGGAAATCGCCTGCTGCTCGGCTTCGCACAGTTCCGGGAATTCCTCTGCCACATGGGAAACCGGGCAGTGGTGCTGACAGATCTGGATGCCCTGCAGGGGGCCGCCGACCTTGGTCGTCGTGGTGGCGTATCCGGCCCGGGACAGGGCGTCGGCCACCCGCTCGGCGGCGTCGGCGACCTCGCCGGCGTCGGCGGCGCCGACCCCGGCCAGGATGGTGTCGATGCGGCGACGGGCGAACGTCCGGACCGCGTCGTCGCCGCCGATCTCGCGCAACTGCCGCATGGCCGCCGCCGCCAGGTCGTCATAGCTGTGTTCGAGCTTGGCCCGCCCTGCCTGGGTGAGCCGGTACCGCTTGGCCGGCCGGCCACGCCCGGTGTGCTGCCAGGCCGCCGCCGGCTGCGATTCGGCGTCCCCGCCGTCGACCAGGACGTCGAGGTGGCGGCGCACACCGGCGGCGGAGATGCCCAGCCCGGCGCTGATCTCGGCGGCGGTGATCGACCCGGACTCCAGCAGCAGCCGCACGATCGCCCGCCGGGTCCGGCCGTCCTGTGCCGACGCCCCGGACGGGGACGACACCTCGGACCGGTTTTTCACAACACCAGTGTTACGGAATTCGGCAGGCGGGTCTAGCAAGGCCAGCCTTACCTGCTCGGCGCTCCGGCCTGATCAGACGCCTCATGGGCCGGATAGAGTGCGGTAGTGGCTGGCCGCCGGCATTCCCTCTACTCCGCGATCGCCAGCTGGCACGGCGACGAGCGCACCGAGGGGGCGCCGCTCAACGAACCCGAACTGCAGGCGATGCGGCGGACCCGGCTGTTCGGCGCCACCGGCACCGTCCTGATGGGCATCGGCGCGCTCGGCGCGGGCGCCCGCCCGGTGGTCCAGGATCCGACCTTCGGAGTGCGGCTGCTCAACCTGCCGTCTCGCATCCAGACCGTCTCGCTGACCATGACGACCACCGGCGCGGTGATGATGACGCTGGCGTGGCTGATGCTCGGCCGCTTCGCGCTCGGGCCCCGCCGGATGACCCGCAGCCAGCTGGACCGCACGCTGCTGCTGTGGATGGTGCCGCTGCTGGTCGCGCCGCCGATGTACAGCAAGGACGTCTACTCCTACCTGGCGCAGAGCCAGATCGCCCGCATCGGGCTGAATCCCTACCGGGTCGGCCCCGCACCGGGACTCGGTCTCGACCACGTCTTCACGCTGTCGGTCCCCAGTCTGTGGCGCGAGACCCCGGCGCCGTACGGGCCGCTGTTCCTGTGGATCGGCCGCGGGATATCGGCGCTCACCGGGGAGAACATCGTCGCCGCGGTGCTGTGCCACCGGCTCGTCGTGCTCGTCGGGGTGGGCCTGATCGTCTGGGCCACAACACGATTGGCGCGGCGCTGCGGGGTCGGGGAGGTGGCCGCCCTGTGGCTGGGCGCGGCCAATCCGCTGCTGCTGATGCATCTGGTCGCCGGCATCCACAACGAGGCACTGATGCTCGGCCTGATGCTCACCGGCACCGAGTTGGCGCTGCGCGGCATCGACAGCCCCGGCCCCCTGCTGCCGCGCCCGCACGACGGCGCACCGGCCCCGTGGCAACGGTGGATGCCGCTGGCCAACCTGTTCGCCGGCGCCGTGCTGATCACGATGGCCTCCCAGGTGAAGCTTCCCGGCCTGCTGGCGCTGGGATTCGCCGCCATGGCGCTGGCGCACCGCTGGGGCGGCACCGTCAGGGCATTCCTGTCAGCGGGGGTGCTGATGGTGTCGATTTCGCTGGCGGTGACGGCCTTCATCGGCTGGGCCAGCGGCCTGGGCTTCGGTTGGCTGTTCACCCTGGGCACCGCCAACGTCGTCCGCAGCTGGATGTCGCCGCCGACCCTGCTGGCCCTGGCCACCGGGCAGGTGGGCATCCTGCTCGGCCTGGGCGACCACACCACCGCGGTGCTGTCCCTGACCCGCGCGATGGGCGTGCTGACAATCGCGCTACTGGTCAGCTGGCTGCTGCTGGCGGTGCTGCGCGGCCGGTTGCACCCGGTGGGCGGGCTGGGCGTGGCGCTGGGGATCACGGTGCTGCTCTTCCCGGTGGTGCAACCCTGGTACCTGCTGTGGGCCATTCTCCCGCTGGCCGCGTGGGTCACCCGGCCCGGATTCCGCATCGCCGCCATCGCGGTCACCCTGATCGTGGGCATCTTCGGTCCGACCGCCAACGGCGACCGCTTCGCCCTCTTCCAGATCCTCGACGCCACCCTGGCCAGCCTGGCCATCGTCCTGCTGCTGATCCGGTTGACCCGCAACCGGCTGCCCTGGCGTTACGTGCCCGGCACCGACGAGTCCTACAGCGGCCAGGACCTCCGGCGCGCCTCCGGAACCTCACCTGGCGCGGCGCCGGACCAACCACCGGCGAGCGCGCCCGCACCCGCCGCCTACGCTGACTAACCGTGAGTTCTGGCTCCCCCACCCCCGTGCGGATGCGTGGAGTGACGAAAAGCTACGGATCAACCCTGGCGGTGTCGGACCTCGACCTCGACGTCGAACGCGCCCAGGTGCTCGCCCTCCTCGGCCCCAACGGGGCCGGCAAGACCACGACCGTGGAGATGTGCGAGGGGTTCGTCCGGCCCGACACCGGCCGCATCGAGGTGCTGGGACTGGACCCCTTCGGCGACAACCCGGCGGTGCGCGAGCGGATCGGTGTGATGCTGCAGGGCGGCGGCGGCTATCCGGCGGCCCGGGCCGGGGAGATGCTGAACCTGGTGGCCGCCTACGCCGCCAATCCCCTGGACCCGGCCTGGCTGCTGGACACCCTGGGCCTGACCGACGCCGCCCGCACCACCTATCGGCGCCTCTCCGGGGGCCAGCAGCAGCGCCTGGCTCTGGCCTGCGCGATCGTCGGCCGCCCCGAACTGGTGTTCCTCGACGAGCCGACGGCCGGGATGGACGCCCACGCCCGGCTGGTGGTGTGGGAGCTCATCGACGGTCTGCGCCGCGACGGGGTGACGGTGGTGCTGACCACCCACCAACTCAAGGAGGCCGAGGAACTGGCCGACCGGATCGTGATCATCGACCACGGCTCCACCGTCGCCTCCGGGACCCCGGCCGAATTGATGCGCAGCGGCGCCGAAGACCAGTTGCGGTTCTCCGCGCCGCGCCGACTGGACCTCTCGCTGCTGCTCTCCGCACTGCCCGAGGGCTACCGGGCCAGTGAGCGGGCCCCCGGCGAATACCTGGTGGAGGGCGCCATCGACCCGCAGGTGCTGGCCACGGTGACGGCGTGGTGCGCGCGGCTGAACATCCTGACCACCGACATGCGGGTCGAACAGCGCAGCCTCGAGGACGTGTTCCTGGACCTGACCGGCAAGGAGCTGAGGTCATGAGCGATCCGGACCTGTTTCCGGCCGGCACGTTCACTCCCGACCCGCGGCCGGCCGGCGTCGGCCGGATGCTTGCCGCGCAGTACGGCCTGGAGCTGAAACTGTTGCTGCGCAACGGCGAACAGCTGCTGCTGACGATGTTCATCCCGATCACCCTGCTGATCGGATTGACCCTGCTGCCGCTGGGCTCCTTCGGTGCGCCCCGCGTCGCGGTGTTCGCGCCGGCCATCATGGCACTGGCGGTGGTCTCCACCGCGTTCACCGGCCAGGCGATCGCGGTGGCCTTCGACCGCCGGTACGGGGCGCTGAAGCGACTCGGCGCCACCGCCCTGCCGGTGTGGGGCATCATCGCCGGCAAGGCGCTGGCCGTGCTGACGGTGGTGCTCCTGCAGGCGATCCTGCTCGGCGGCATCGCCCTGGCGCTGGGCTGGCGTCCGCCGCCCGCCGGACTGCTGCTGGGTGCGGCCGTCATCGCCCTGGGCACAGCGGTTTTCGTGGCCATGGGCCTGCTGCTGGGCGGGACCCTGCGCGCCGAGATCGTGCTCGCGGTGGCCAACCTGCTGTGGTTCGTCTTCGCCGGCCTGGGTGCGCTGACCCTGCAGGGCGGCACGGTGCCGGCCGCGCTTTCCTGGGTGGCCAGACTGACTCCGGCCGGCGCGCTGACCGAGGCGCTGTCCCGGGCAGTCGGCGCACCGGTGACGGTCGACTGGGTCGGCATCGCCGTCCTCGCGATCTGGGGGGCGGTCTGCGCGGCGGCGGCCTTGCGCTGGTTCCGGTTCGACTGACGGCTACGATCGTCGGGTGGGCGCGGTCCGGGTCTTTCTGCGACTGGTGGATCGGCTTCCGCTGCCCAACCTGCGCACCCAGCGCCTCGTCGCCGCCGCGGTCCTGATCAGCCAGGCGCTCATTTCAGTCACCGGTTCCATCGTTCGGGTCACCGCGTCGGGTCTGGGCTGCCCGACCTGGCCGCAGTGCTTCCCGGGCAGTTTCACCCCGGTACCGCACGCCGAGGTCCCGGTGCTGCACCAGGCGGTGGAGTTCGGCAACCGGTTGCTCACCTTCGCGGTGGTGATCACCGCGGGGTTGGCGGTGCTGGCCGTCACCCGGGCCCGGCGGCGCCGGGAGGTGCTGGTCTACGCCTGGCTGATGCCGGCCTCGACGGTGCTGCAGGCGGTGATCGGCGGTGTCACGGTGCTCACCGGCCTGCTGTGGTGGACGGTGGCGATCCACCTGCTGGTCTCCATGGCCATGGTGTGGGTGGCCGCCCTGCTGTACGTCAAGATCGGTCAACCCGACGACGGGATACCGACCGAGGTCGTCCCGAGGCCGCTGCGCCTTCTGACCGTTCTGAGCGCACTGGCCCTGACCGCCACGCTGGTGAGCGGAACCCTGGTCACCGGCGCCGGCCCGCATGCCGGCGACAAGAGCGTCGAGCGCCCGGTGCCCCGCCTCGGGATCGAGATCGTCACCCTGGCCCATGTCCACGCCACCCTGCTGGTCTGCTACCTCAGCCTTCTGGTCGGCCTCGGCGCCGGATTGCTGGCCGTGCGCGCGCCGCGGTCGGTCCGGCGGCCGCTGACGGCACTCGTCGGACTGGTCGGCGCACAGGCACTCATCGGCCTCGTCCAGTACCACACCGGGGTGCCGGCGGTGCTGGTGGCGTTGCACGTGGCCGGGGCCGCGGCCTGCACCGCGGGCACCGCGGTGCTATGGGCGTCGATGCGACAGCGGGCCCAGCCCCAACCGCTCACAGGCCGTCTCGACCTGCAGCGCGAAGCCGCGCTGCCGTAACTCCCGGGTGGCGTCGTCGAGTTGCCGCCAGCCCAGCGAGGGCTCGATCAACTCCAGTTCCAGCAGCAGCGGAGCCGCGCCGGGATGCGGGGTTCCGCCGATGAGATCCACCCGGGCGTAGAGAAATTCGGAGCGAGCGATACCCAGATGCGATGCGGCCGCGTCGAGTGCCGCGTGCCCGAGATCCCACAGCTCGAAATCGGGGTCCGCAGCCGACAGCGACTCCTCGGCGTAGGCGCCGGACTCGTGCAGCGTGGGCGCGACGCCCTGCGGAGGCAGGATCGGCCCCTTGGTGAAGGCGTGCGACTGCTCCCCGCCGATGAACACCAGCGCGGTCTCGCCGTCCTCGACCCGCGAATCGTAGGGCTGCACCAGAACGCTGCGGCCGACCTCCAGCAGGGCGGCGGCGTGCGCCTCGGCCGCCTGGCTGTCGACGAATCGGTAGGTGTGGATCGAGCCGGCACCGACGGCGGGTTTGACCACCACCTCACCGCCCGGCAGCGCCACCGGATCACCCGGCTCCAGGAATGACGACGGCACCGTCGGGACCCCCGCCGCGGCGAGATCGCGCAGATAGTGCTTGTCGCTGTTCCAGGCCACCACCGCCGGGGCGTTGAGCAGGTTGCGCACCCGTCGGGTCCAGGCCAGGAACTCCTCGCGGCGCTCGGCGTAGTCCCAGGCCGCCCGCAGGATCACCAGGTCGGCGTCCTCGGTCCCCGGGTCGTCCCACGACAGCCAGCGGGCGTGCAGGCCCCGCGTGCGCAGGGCCGCGACCAGGCCGTCGTCGTCCCCGTCGCCGTCGGCGAGTTGCGGGCAGGAGGCCAACACGATGCGCGGATGGAAGACGTTCGGGCGGGCCAGCTTCATGAATACGGGATGATAGTGGCCATGTACGCGGTGGAGGTCGCCGAGACGGGCGGCCCGGAGGTCCTTCGGCACGTCGAGCGAGCGACGCCGTCCCCCGGGCCCGGCGAAGTCCTCATCGACGCCGAAGCCATCGGGGTCAACTACATCGACACCTATTTCCGGTCGGGGCTGTATCCGCGGGAGTTGCCGTTCGTGGTCGGCCAGGAGGTCTGCGGCACCGTCGCCGCGGTGGGCGACGACGTCGCCGCAATCAGTGTCGGCGACCGCGTCGTGACCGCGAACGCGGCGGGGGCTTACGCCGAATTCTGCACCGCGCCCGCGGATTTCGTGGCCTACGTGCCCGATGCCGTGCAGTCCGACACCATCGCCTCGGCACTGCTGAAGGGCATGACCGCGCACTACCTGATCAAATCGGTCTACCAGGTCCAGCCGCGGGACTGGCTGCTGGTGCACGCCGGGGCCGGCGGGGTCGGGCTGATCCTCACCCAGTGGGCGACCAGCGTGGGCGCGCGGGTGATCACGACCGCCTCGACCCCGGAGAAGGCCGAACTGTCGCGCCGGGCCGGTGCGGTCGAGGTTCTCGACTACCCCGAGGATGCCGCCGAGTTCGCCGGCCGGGTGCGCTCGCTGACCGACGGCCGCGGGGTGGAGGCCGCCTACGACGGGGTCGGCAAGTCGACGTTCGAGGCGAGCCTGGCCAGCCTTGCCGTGCGCGGGACCCTGGCGCTGTTCGGCGCCTCCAGTGGCGCCGTGCCACCGGTGGACCCGCAGCGGCTCAACGCCGCCGGTTCGGTGTACCTCACCCGCCCGAACCTGGCGCATTTCATCCGCACCCCCGACGAGTTCGCCTGGCGCGCGGGCGAACTCATGGACGCGATCGCCGACGGCTCGGTGCATGTCACGGTGGGCGGGCACTACCCGCTCGCCGAGGCGCGGCGCGCCCATGAAGACCTCCAGGGCCGACGGACCACCGGATCGGTGGTGCTGCTGCCCTCCCGGGGCCTCAGCCGAACAGCAGCGGCAGCGGGATGACCGAGTCCACCGCCAGCGCGCAGAACACCGCGGCCAGGTAGTTGTTCGAGTGCAGGAACAGCCGCAGCGGCTTGACCGGCTCGCCGACCAGCACACCGGCGTGCAGGCGGTGCGCCAGGGCGAGGAACCAGGCGCCGGCCAGGACCGCGACGGCGGCGTAGAGCCAGCCCGCCGCCGGGATCAGCGCCAGCGTGGCCGCGACCGTCAACCAGGTGTAGATCCGGATCTGGCGGGTGACCTGCCGCTCGGTGGCCACCACGGGCAGCATCGGCACCCCGGCGGCCCGGTAGTCCTCTTTGTATTTCATGGCCAGCGCCCAGGTGTGCGGCGGGGTCCAGAAG
>NZ_JBBATF010000089.1:0-13029 GCF_040398885.1 Mycobacterium sp.
CGGCGGGGGCGGTGGGGGCGGTGGCGGTGGCGGTGGTGGTGGCGGCGGAGGGGGAGGCGGCGGCGGTGGAGGAAGCGGCGCCGGCGGCGGTGGTGGTGGCGGCGGTGGAGGAAGCGGCGCCGGTGGTGGCGGCGGAGCAGGCGGCGGCGGGGGAGGCCCGGCCGGGATGGTGATCGGCGGCAGGCCCGGGATATTGATGATGTTCACGCCCGGTGGTGGCGGCGGCGGAGGTGGCGGCGGCGGTGGCGGCGGCGGAGGTGGTGGCGGAGGTGGCGGCGGATTGTAATCCGGGACGTAGGTGTCGTCGTTGTCGTAGCGGGGGGTGTAGGTCGGCGCGTTGTATACCGGCGCGTTGTACACCGGCGGCGGGACATAGGTCGGCGGTGGCCGGTAGACCGGCGGCGGCGCGACGCCGTTGCTGGTGTTGATCGTCACGACCGATCCCGGCATCTGCAGCCCACTCGGCGTGGTGCCGACCACCGAGTCCTTCTTGGCCGTGCTGTTGACCTGCGCCGGGTTCGCGGTCAGCTTGAACCCGGCGTCGAGGAGACGGTCCCTGGCCGCATCTAGGTTGAGGCCGACCACGTCCGGGACCTGCACCGGCGGCGCACCGTTGAGGTAGCGCGGGTCGGTCGGCGGCAGGGTGACCGGGCCGAAGTCGGTCGCGATCGGACTCATCGCGAGAAACCAGGTCTGGGCAGGGGAAGTGCCGCCGTAGAGATTGCCCTCGCCGCCGCATTTGCGCAGCGGGAAAGCGCACAGCGCAGCGGGTTTCGGCGAGTCGTCGAACACGTAGCTGGCCGCGGCGAGTTGATTGGTGTATCCGAGGAAGGCCGACGACCGGTGCGACTCGGTGGTGCCGGTCTTGCCCGCCATCGGCAGCCCCCAGCCCGCCGAGCCCGCGGCGGCGGCGCCGGTCCCCATGGTGGTGTCCTTCGCCAGTGCGTTGGTCAGCGTGTTGGCCAGCCCCTCGGGCACCACCTGCTCGCATTCGGCGGTCGGGATCACGACCTCCTTGCCGCGCCGGTCCACCACCTTCTCGATCGGGTTGGGTGGACACCACATACCACCGGAGGCCAGGGTCGCCGCGACGTTGGACAGTTCCAGGGCGTTGACCTCGAAGGGGCCCAACGTGAAGGATCCGATGTTCTCCCGCTTGATGTAGTCGGCGAGGCTTTCGTCGCTCTTGGGCACGTAGTCCCGAGCGGTGCCCGGATCGGCGTAGGAACGCAGCCCCAGTCGCACCGCCATGTCCACCGTGGGGCCCACGCCGACCTGCTCGATCAGCTTGGCGAAGGCGGTGTTGGGTGACAGCGCCAGCGCGTCGGACATGCTCAGCGGGCTGCGGTAACCGGCTGCGTTCTTCACGCACCAGGTCTTCGGCGGGCAGCCCGGCGTGGCGCTGTCGCCGAGGTCCCGGCCGGCGAAATACGGCGGGACGTCGAGCAGGGCGTTGGTGCCCATGCCCATGTTCAGGGCGGCTGCGCTGGTGAAGATCTTGAACACCGACCCGGCCCCGTCGCCGACCAGGGTGTAGGGCTGCGGCTGGACGGTCTGCCCCGCCTCCAACTTCAGGCCGTATCCGCGGTTGTCCCCGATTGCCAGGACCTTGTGGGACTCCTTGCCGGGGCGGATGACGGTCATGACGCTGGCGACGCTGTCCAGGTCCGGACTGGCGACCGCGTTGATCGCCTTTTTGACACTGCCCTGCACAACGGGGTCCAGCGTGGTCTTGATCAGGTAACCCTTGCGGGCAACGTCCTCCTTGCTGATGCCGGCCCGGGCGAGGTACTCGAGGGCGTAGTCGCAGAAGAACGCCCGATCGCCGGCCGCGATACAGCCCTGCGGCAGCGACGCCGGCCTCGGCAGCACGCCCAACGGCTGTTCCTTGGCGGCGCGCAACTCGTCGGCCCGATCCGGGAGATTCTCGATCATGGTGTCGAGCACGAGGTTGCGCCGGTCCAGCGCGCCCCGCGGGTTGGTGTACGGGTTCAGCGCGGTGGTGGACTGAACCAGACCGGCCAGCAGGGCCGCCTGCTGCCAATTGAGTTGGGACGCTTCGACTCCGAAGTAGGTCCGGGCCGCGGACTGTATCCCGTAGGAGCCGTTGCCGAACGGGACCAGGTTCAGGTAGCGGGTCAGGATCTCGGGCTTGGTCAGCGAATTGTCGAGTGCCAGCGCCATCCGGATCTCGCGCAGCTTGCGCGCCGGGGTGGTCTCCACCGCCGCGGCGCGCTCCGTGTCCGATTCGGCGTTGACCAGAAGGTTGAAGTTCTTGACGTACTGCTGCTCGATGGTCGAGCCACCCCGGGTCTCGGCGCCACCCTTGAGGAAGCCGGCCAGACCGGTGAGGGTGCCAGGCAGGTCGACGCCGTTGTGGGCGGCGAAGCGCCTGTCCTCGATCGACACGATCGCCAGTTTCACGGTGTCGGCGATCTTGTCGCCGGGGACCTCCCAGCGACGCTGTACGTAAATCCAGGCGATCGGAGTTCCGGCCGCGTCCACCATCGTCGACACCTGCGGCACGTCTCCCTGGACCACGTCGGCCGACCCCTGGGCGACCAGATCCGAGGCGTGGTTGCTCGCCAGGCCCAGCCCGCCGGCGAGCGGGAAAAGCAAGCCCGCCAGCAACGCTCCGGCCAGCACGCACACCAGCGCCAACCTGCGGACAGTGGGGCGCGTCGGGGGGTAGTGATCCGACATTCCGCACAGCCTAGGCGAACCCGGCGGTCGGTCCAACGGGGGTTGCTTCGGCTCGCGCTCAGGCCGCGCCGACGGCAGGGGCGGCGGCAGGGTCCACGACGACGATGCCGTCGTCGTCGCTGAAGGCGACCTCACCCGGACGGAACTCCACGCCGCCGAGGGCGATGACCACGTCGCGTTCGCCGGCACCGGTCTTCGAGCTCTTACGCGGATTGGTGCCCAGCGCCTTGATGCCGAACCGCAGGGTGCGCAGAGTGGCGGCGTCGCGCACCGCGCCGTTGACGATCAGGCCGGCCCAGCCGTTGGCCCGGCCGAGGTCGGCGATGACGTCGCCCACCAGTGCCGTGTGCAGGGAACCGTCGCCGTCGATCACCAGGACCCGCCCGTCGCCGGGTTCCGACAGCACCGACTTCAGCAGCGCGTTGTCCTGGAAGCACCGGACCGTGCTGATCGGACCGGCGAACTCGGTCACCCCGCCGAACTGCCGGAACTGTACGTCGCAGCTTCGGACGCCCTCGCCTATGTCGTCGACCAGGTCGGCGGTGGGCCGGAAGGCGACATCCACGGCGGCCTCAGTGCCGCCGGAGCCGGGACAGCACCAGCGCCACCACGCCGGCGGCGGCGAGGCCGAGGGACACCGGCAGGGCGTAACCGGGGCCGGTCCCGTCGGCCGGGGTCACCGGGTTGCCGGCCTGCCGCACGGCGGGGGCGGC
Organism: Mycobacterium sp.; assembly: GCF_040398885.1. GTDB lineage: Bacteria > Actinomycetota > Actinomycetes > Mycobacteriales > Mycobacteriaceae > Mycobacterium. The sequence goes on from NZ_JBBATF010000089.1 coordinate 3,417, forward strand.
AGTGCCGTCAGGGGTGCCGGTCGCCCGGGCGGCGGTGTCCACGGACACGGCCCTCTCGGCCGGCGCATCCCCGGCCGGGGCTTGCCGCGCCGGTGCGGTCTTGACCGCCGCGTTCTTCGCGGGCACCTTCTTGGCCGGGGCCTTTTTCGCGGGCGCCTTCTTGGCCGGGACCTTCTTAGCCGACGCCTTCTTAGCGGGCGCCTTCTGCGACGCCGCTGTCCTGGCCGGTGCCGTCCGCGGCGGGAGCGCCGCGGCGCCGGGCCTGTGTTCGGGGTTTGCCATCTGCCGCTCCAATGCTGAAATCGAGTCGGGCCCAATCATGTCAGCCGCACCCGGGTCCCCCACGGCTAGGTGCGCCGGCGGCGCACCGCCAGGACGACCGCTCCGGCGATCACAGCCGCGGCTCCGAGGGCGAAAGGCCACAGCAGCGTGCGTTCACCGGGTCCGGATGTGCCGGCCGGCGGCCCGGGCCGACCCGCGGCGGGTGCCGTCAGGGTGAACGACCACGAACCGGCCACCACATGCCCGTCGGCGGAGGTGACCCGGTAGTTGACGGTGTAGGCGCCGGCCGGGCCGAGCGGCCGCAGCGCGACGCTCGCCGTCGCATCGCGCACCTCGGCCTCGCCCGAGGACCAGAGGTTACCGTCGGGTCCCACCACCGTCATCGCCGCGAACACCGGCTGCAACGGCTCGTTGAAAGTCGCGGTGACCCGGGTCGGTCCGGCCGGCACGGTCGAGTCGGCGGCCGGGTCGGTCGACGTGAGGGCGGTGTGTCCCCAGGCCGTGGGCGCACCGACGGACAGTCCGAATACGAGCAGAACCGCTGCGAGGTACCACGACAGCGGCCGCTGCACTAGAGCACGCCCAACCGGGACATGATGTCGGCCTCGATGCCATCGAGCTGTTCGCCGATTGAGGTCTGGGCTGCCCGGCGCCGCGGCCCCGGCATGTTCTCCGCGGCCGGGACCGCCGCGGACAACGCGGCAAGCCGGTCGGTGATCGCCGACACGAACCGATGGGTCTCACCGTCCTGGGGAGCGCGTTCGGCCACCAGGTGCAACGACCTCTCGGCGCCGGTGATCCGCGCAGAGAGCCGGCCGCCGGCCCCGGAGAACTGCCCGATTTGTGTGAGCGGCACTCCCAGGCGATCGGCGCGCCGCTCGTCGATCACGCCACGGGCCGCGATGGCGGCCCGGTAGGCGACCGGCACGACCGCCGGCGCCAGCAGTCGCGATGCGGTCAGCGTGCGTTTGATCCTGTTGGGCGCCAGCAACTTTCCCTCCCGGGCGGCCCGCAGATTGGTCTCAGCCACCTTCATCGCCGTCCGGTCGCTGTTGCGCTGCGCCTTCACCTGCGCCTTGGCGGTCTTCCGGTCGGCCCGGAGGGCGGCCTTGATCCGCCTGCCCTCGTTCTTGGCCGCCAGTCTGGCCTCCACCTTCGCCTTCGTCTTCAGGGCGCGTGCTTCAGCGCGCCTGGTCGCGCGGCTCTTCCGCTTCTTGAACAGGCCCATCGCGGCTGCCTTTCGGGTTCGGGGGCGGCGGTCGCTGAAAACCCTATCCCGGCGGGCAAGCGGGGTACTGCCGACCTGCGGATATGCCACAATTGAACCGCTCCTGCAGATCCGGCGTCGAAACGGCGCCCCGTTCGTGTCGAGGGATGGTCGTGAACCGCTCGGTGATCACCTGGATGATCGCCGCCGGCGTGCTCGCGATGGGAACCGGTGTCGCTCCCGGGACCGCCCTCGCCGATCCGGTCGACGTGGGCGCGGTCGGTGAAGTCGAAAACCCTCGCCCGGTTCGGGGCGAGGGACGCCCGGGAGCCGAGGCAAGCCCGCGATCGGAGGGCCGGGACGCCGGGCGGGACGGGAACCGGCCTTGCGAATGGGTCCGGGTCTGTCGGCCGGGACCGCGACCGCAGGAACGTGAACGCGGCAACACCGTTCTGGGAGCGATGAGGCCGACCGTCGGGCCGGGGGTGCAGAGACCGCCGGTGGCAGCCGCCGAGCCGGCAGCCCCGGCCCTTCCCGAACTCGTCCCGGTCTACGGCGATTCCCCGCAGGCCGCCACCGTCGGGCCGCCGGTCGGTGCCCCGGTGGGGGCCGTCCCGCCGGCGGCGGGGCCCGCCGTTCTGCCGCGCTCCGCACCGATTCCAGTCGCCGTCGCGGCGCAGCCGCCGGTCGGTGCCCCGGTGGGGGCCGTCCCGCCGGCGGCGGGGCCCGCCGTTCTGCCGCGCCCCGCACCGATTCCGGTCGCCGTCGCGCCGATTCCCGCCGCGCCGAACGGTTTCCGGCCGTCCCCGGTGCCACCCGCAGCCCCCCGCAGTTCGCCGCCGGATTCGCCGGCCCCCCCGCGCCTGGGTTACCCCGACGAACTGCGCACCGCCAACCTCGGAAGAGTGGCCTCGCTGGCCCTGCCGGGGCTCGCCGCGATCGCCGGCATGACGGCGCTGGGAGGGGTGTTCGGTTATCGCCAGGCCAAAGCCGGCTACCTCATGCGGGCTGCCGGGGCCGGCCGGTTCCTCCGGTGAGCGCCGATCGCCGGGTGACCCGCGCCGTCAACGAAGTCCTCGCACTGGCGCCGCGCCGCGGCGAGGTGTCACTGGCGGCTTTGGTGGTCGCCGTCGGCGATAACCAGGGCCGACCCATCCAGGTGACCACAGCTGACCTGCCGCCCGGAGTCTCGGGTCAGTGGCGACAGTTCGCCGGCCACGACGAGTTCCTGATTCAGGACGGCCTGCCGACGGTCGATCGGACCCTGGCGCACGAACTGGGGCACCTGGTGCTCGGCCATGACGGCACTCCGGTCACCGAACTGGCCCGGGAGAACGCGGAAGTGGCCAGTGACGACCTGATCAGCTACATGCTCAACCAGCGCACCGGTTGCATGGGGCCCGGCGGTGAAGACGTCGAACAGCAGGCCGAGGACTTCGCCGCGCTGCTGCTGTACCGACTCGGCCGGCTGCCCAGCGACCGGTCGTCGATCACGCAGGTCCGCCTCGGTGAGGCATTTGGTTGACCGTTTGGATCATCGCCGGTCTGCTGGGGATGGCCACCGGTCTGAGGATCGGCTGGGCTCTGGTCAATCAGCAATCGGTGGTCAGCGGTGCGATGATCGTGGCGCTGGGGGGACTGGCGGTGGTCGCCGCGCTGAATTGGCCGCCGCTGACCCTGCTGGTCAACACCTCGGTGGGGTGGCCGAACATCTCGGTGGCACTGAGTCAGGTTGCGCTGGTGGCGTCGGCGGCCGGAAGCTGCGTGATGATCACCTCGGTCGCCTCGGGTCGCCGGCCGGAGGCGACCCGACGACTGGCGGTCGTCCAGTACTGCGTCGCCACGCTGATCTCGGCGGCCACCCTGGTGCTGTTCCTGATCGACGGCCGCGGCGCCGAGATGGCCCCCGAGGAGTACCTCGCCCGAAATCTCGGCCTACCCGACCAGGCGCTCGACTGGCTGGTTCCGCTGCTCTACGTACTTCCGGCCCTGACGGTGGTGTCCTGGGTCGGTATGCGGTTGTCCAGCGCGAGCCGCCGCGGGCGGGCCCTGCTGCTGTTCACCGCGGGCATCACCCTGATCGTGGGCGCGAGCGCCTTCTTCATCACCCGGGCGGTCGGCCGGGGGACCGACGGCAACCAGCTGGTGGGCGTGAGCGCCGCGGTCACCATGCTGCTGTGGGCGATGGCGATTGTCGCGGCCGGCGCGCTACTGCCCTCGGTGGAGGACTGGATCGGGGCACGCCGCGAGTTGCGTCTGATCGAACCGCTGCGGCGAGAGATGGAACGCCGCCACCCCGACATCGGAATCGGCGTGCGTCCCCGCGGGCCGCTGGTTTTCCGGGTCGCCGAGCGGCTTTCGTTGATCTCCGACGCGCTTTACCTCGAAAGCATGCTCGCTCGGCAAGGAGCCGGTACCGAAGACAACAAGGTGCCGGGCGCCGCGAGCCCCGCCGAACGGGCCCGCGCGGTTGCCCGGTGGATCAACGCCGGCCGTGCCGACTCGGCCGAGAACTTCCCCGGCCGCGGCTGGCTCAGCCAGCCGCAGGACTGGTCGGACCGCGACTGGATACTCGAAATCGCCCGGCAATACCGGACGCTCGACCGCCTCGGCTGAGCCGTTCAGGAGTCGAGGTGCTCGCGGCGGCGCAGTTCGTCGACCTTCTCGACGACGTCCTGCTGTGCCTCCGGGGACAGTCCGACCGTTCGCGAGGCGATCCGGCGGACACCCTCGTCGCGCATGTTGGCCAGCCAGGTCAACTCCTTGTCGAGTTTCCCGTAGTAATCGTCGTCGGTGAAGTACTCCGGCTTGATCCGGAAGAAGTTGGCAAGCGCGGTCATGGTCGCCGCGGAGGGGTTGGTGCGGTTGCCCGACCGCAGCTGCGACAGGTAGGGGGCCGACATGGTGATGCCTTCGGTCTTCAGTGCGGCGATCACCTCGGCTGACGTGTGCGGACCACGACCCGGCGGGTAAACGGTGTCGAACAACCTGTTCAGTCGTGCGGCGAACGTGTTACTCATCGGGTGTCCTCCATGCGTTGGATTCAGAGCCTTCACAACCCTAATCGTCTTTGCTGCCGACTGTACAACGGTATTTGCGAAACGGCCAACTGCAAACACCGGGGTCCCGGAGATTTCGCGTGTGCCGGTTTGTTGGCAAACGGATCGCAGTTGCGGGAGTCGCAGGTAGGGCCGAATAGAAGCCGTGAACAAGGGCACAAGACCAGACTTCCGGTCGGCTTTTCCGATTAGCTCGGGTTGCCACTCGAACCATCCGCGCCGAGGCGGCGCAACCGGCGCTGGCAACCGCCGCGCGGCCAAGTCGAACGACCCGGCGGATTTGCTGGATACTCAGCTAATGTTCAGCCCACACTCAGTTTTCTTGGGGGCGGGGGCTGGCTTTCAGGCGGCGAGCAGCATCGCCAGGATGGCGGTGTCCGGGTGGCTGATGGGGTCGACGCCCACCCGGCTGATCATGTTGGTGACGGTGCCGTCCGCCTCCGCCTCGACCCACGCGGCGCGGTGCTCAAGCCCGAGATGGGGCAGACCCGGCAGCAGCACGCAACCCGAGGCGGCGCCGGAACACTCCGGTAGGGACGGCGTGGTCTCGCAGGGGGGATGCAGCATCATCAGGGCCGGCGGTTGGCGCTCTGCGAAATGCCCGGGCAGGACCGCGGACTTCCCGAAAACGGTTCCCTCGGCCAGAACCAGGCCGACGGTCCCGGGCTGGGGCCGTTCCGGCAACTCCTCGCGGACGCCGAAGATGGTCGTCGTCGACAGCAGTCCGGGCAGTGACGCCACCCGGACCGCCATGATCAGAAGTTGGGCCCACTCCTTGGTGGAGTCGGGCCATCGGCCGGAGACCACGAAACCCTTCAAGGACCCGCGGGCGTGGAAGGGGGCGATCTCGATGGGGCATCCCGACCTGTCCATCTCGCCTCCCGCGAACCGTTTGACGCAACATCATCGGGTACCGCAGGGCTGGCAGACAATAGGACGGGAGTGCTAGAAACGGAAGAGGGGCGGCACGCTCGGCGCGCCGCCCCCCGAGATCCGAGTGGAGTCAGCCGAAGATCAGGCCCTTGGTCTTCGAAGTGGCGGCGGCGTAACGGTTCTGGACGTCGGCCCAATTGACCACATTCCAGAACGCTTTGACGTAGTCCGCCTTGACGTTCTTGTACTGCAGATAGAAGGCGTGCTCCCACATGTCGACCTGGAGTAGCGGGATGATGCCCAGCGGCACGTTGGCCTGCTGGTCGTAGAGCTGAAACGTCAGCAGCTTGTCGCCGAGGCTGTCGTAGCCCAGCACCGCCCAGCCGGAGCCCTGCAGTCCATTGGCGGCCGCGGTGAATTGGGCGCGGAACTTGTCGAACGATCCGAAGGCGTCGTCGATGGCGGCAGCCAGATCGCCACCGGGCTTGTCGCCGCCGTCGGGCGAGAGGTTCTTCCACCAGATCGAGTGGTTGACGTGGCCGCCGAGGTGGAAGGCGAGGTTCTTCTCGTTGAGGAAGATGGCGCCGTGGTCGTCGTTGGCACGGGCCTCCTCGAGCTTGGCGAGCGCGGCGTTGGCGCCGGCGACGTAAGCGGCGTGGTGCTTGCTGTGGTGAAGCTCGTTGATCTGCCCGGAGATGTGCGGCTCCAGGGCGCCGTAGTCCCAGTCCAGATCGGGCAGGGTGTACTCAGCCACGTGATTCCTTCCTTCTTGATGCGCTGATGGCGTGCGGTGAGATCGCGTGCGGTGCGCCGGCGTTGCGGGTGCACGGTGCAAACATCCTCAACCTTGCTCTATCGACGCCGCGCGCCGCAATGGCGCGGTCGGCACGCCCAGTGAAATGTGTCACAAGCGGCCCCCGCGCGCACGGCGAGTCGGGTAGCGCGAACCGCCGCCGGCCACCCGGAATACTTCGCTGACCGGCCAACCGAACCCGGACCGTGTCCGGGCCGTTATCGGCGCGTTATCCACAGTCGACTCGGCGCAGTGCCGCCCCATGGTGCGCGGAACCGGTGATCAGGCGCCCAGCCGATTGTGGATAAAGTTGTGGAAACTGTGGATAGTCACTGATTGCTGAAAGTGGGTGCCCGTGCGAGGGCGGCCCCAAACAAACACGCCCATCGGGATTGGGCGGTGCGCATCGCTAGTCTTGTCCTCGTGATTCAGGTGTGTTCCCGGTGCGGGACACGGTGGAACGTCCGGGACCGCCAGCGCATGTGGTGTCCGCGCTGCCAGGGGCCGTTGCTTGCCCCCGCGGCGGCGGCGCCGGCAGTCCAGCAGCCCGCCGGTGCGCCCGAGCAGCCGCCGCGGTCCCGGGTCACGGCACCCCGGCCCCCGGCCGGCTTCCGCTGGATCGCGGTACGGCCGGGTCCACCGCCGCCGCCCCGCCGCCGCCGGCGTCCACTCGGGCCCACGCCCCGATACGAGTCCATTCCGCGCTGGGGTCTGGTCGACCAGGTCGCCCCGCCGACCGACACGGTCGAGCGCGCGGCCGCGAAGGCCACCTCACCGGCCACCGCGCGGGCCGTCCTGATCGGCGCCGCTGTCGTGTTCGCGCTGGCGGCCGGGGTCCATGTCGTGCGGTACGTGCTGTTGCTCGTCAACCGCACCACATTGCTGCCGCCATTCGTCGCGATCGGCTCGCTGCTGAGCGGAGTCCTGATGAGCCTGGCCGCCATCGCCGCCGTCGTCGCGACCGCCGTGACCCTGACCTCTTGGCTGATCGGAAGGCGCGCCGCGGCTTTTGCCGCGCACGGTCAGGACGACCCCAGACCCAGGTGGGCGCTGTGGTCGGGCTGCCTGATCCCGGGGGTGAATCTGCTGTGGGCGCCGGTTTTCGTCCTCGAGTTGTCCAATGCCGAGCGCGGCCAGGAACGGCAGCGGGGGCCCGTCACGCTGTGGTGGATCGCGTGGGCGGTGACGTTCCTCATCTGCGGCTGGGCGATCTGGACCAGTCGCGCCACCGACGCGCAGGGTGTCGCCGACAACACCGCAACCGTCATCGTCGCGTATCTCGCCGGCCTGGCGGTGCTGGTCCTGCTGTGGCGGGTGCTCGACGGTTTCGTCCGCAAGCCGGTGGGCCGGCCGCTGAACCGCTGGGTGATCGCCACGGCCGATCAGCCGCCCGTGGAACCGGAACAGCAGTTCGAGGCCGAAACCGAGTCCGACGGGGCGTTCGTCGAGGCCGAACCGGGTGTTGAGTCCAGGGACCGGGAACCGGCAGCATAGGGCTATGCCGCCGACCGCCGCCCCGCACGGTGAGCGCCCGTTCGTGGTCGCCCATCGCGGCGCGTCGGCCGATCGGCCGGAACACACTCTGGCGGCCTATCAGCTCGCGTTGGAGGAGGGCGCCGACGGCGTCGAGTGCGACGTGCGGCTCACCCGCGACGGTCACCTTGTCTGTGTGCACGACCGGCGGGTGGACCGGACCTCCTCCGGCACCGGTCTGGTCAGCGATATGACTCTTGCCGAGCTTCGCGAATTCGACTGGGGCGCATGGCATGGCAGCGGCATCGCCGACGCCGGCCTACTGACCCTCGAGGACCTGCTGAATCTGGTGCTGGACTCCAACCGCCCGGTGAAGGTCTTCATCGAGACCAAGCACCCGGTGCGCTACGGCGCCCTCGTGGAGAGCAAGGTCTTGGCTCTGCTGAATCGTTACGGCCTGGCCTCGCCGGCCTCGGCGGATCTGTCCCGCGCGGTGGTGATGTCGTTCTCGGCCGCGGCGGTGTGGCGGATCCGGCGCGCCGCGCCACTGCTGCCGACGGTGCTGCTCGGCGAGACCTCCCGCTATCTCGGCGGCGGAGCCGCCACCACGGTCGGGGCGACCGCGGTCGGGCCGTCGATCGCCACGCTGCGCGAACATCCGGAACTCGTCGACCGTGCCGCCGCGCAGGGCCGGGCGATGTACTGCTGGACCGTGGACCACTACGAGGACGTCGAGTTCTGCCGGGACGTAGGTGTGGGGTGGATCGCAACCAACCACCCGGGCCGCACCAAGACCTGGCTGCAGAACGGATTGCCCGGGCCGGGAAGGTAGCCGGACCGCGGCGCTCAGGGCTGGCCGTCGATGACCTGCTGCGGGATGGGCGCATCGGTGCGCAGCGCACCGAACAGCGAGCCGGCCGCCTCGGGATCCCAAATCACCACCGCGCCCGCCTCATTGGCGGTGAACTCCCCGATCGGCACGGTCACCGTGGTGGCTGAACCGCGCAGCGCCCAGCCGAGCCGCGCGAGGTTCCAGATGTGGGCCCCGGCGTCGACGGTCACCGCCGACAGTCCGGCATGCGGCACGGCGTACCAGCGCCACGGGTTGAGCCAGACGGCGGGGCTGGCGGCGCGGCGCAGCATCGCCGACATGAACTCGCGCTGGTGCAGCATCCGGTCCAGGTCGGCACGCGGTGTGGCTCGAGTGCGGACGTAGCCCAGGGCGTTCGGGCCGTCGAGCACCTGACAGCCGGCCGGAAGGTTGATTCCGGCCAACGGGTCGTCGATCGGCTCTGGCGGGCACACCGTCACCCCGCCGAGGGCGTCGACGACGCCGCCGAATCCGGCGAATCCCAGTTCTGCGTAGTGGTCCAGCCGCAGTCCGGTCGACTCCTCGACGGTCTGCGCCAGAAGTGGTGCTCCGCCGGCGGCGAAGGCCGCGTTGAGTTTGTCCATCCCGTAGCCGGGGATGTCGACATAGGAGTCGCGCGGAATCGAGACCATGGTGGCGGGCTCGGCGGAGAGCAGTCCGGGTATGTGAACCAGCAGGATGGTGTCCGTTCGGCCGGTCCCGACCTCGCCGCCGGTGGCTAATTCGGCCTGCTGCTGTTCGGTCAGGTCCGCGCGGCTGTCCGATCCGACCAGGAGCCAGTTCGTTCCCGCGGACGGCGCGGGGCGGCCGTCGTAGGCGCTGAACACGGCGACCCGGTGCAGTCCGGTCTCCGCCCACAACGAGAGTCCGAGGCCCGCGGTGGCGGCCACCAGCACGACGGCGAACAGGGCGGCCCGGGCCCGGCGAAAGACCTCGCGGCGGCTTCGGGTCCGCTTGGGGCGACCGGCTTGCGGGGCGGGCCGGCGCGGCGCCCTGGGCACCGGCGCCGGATCGACTGCGCGCGACGGCCCGGGCAGTCGATGCGGCGGGCGGGG
>NZ_JBBATF010000090.1:0-3653 GCF_040398885.1 Mycobacterium sp.
CAGTGGTCCTGGCTGGTGTGGTTGCCGCACAACCAGCACGACGAGATGTTCGACGCCTGCGGCCCGCGCCGGCTGGTGTTCACCTCCCCGGGCGAGTTGGAGGAGGCGCTCGACGCCGAACTCCATCGCAAGGGCCGCGGGCCGTGGGGCCCGCCGAGTGGGTCCAGCCCGACCACCACCCTCTCGCCGGTCGAAACCGACGCCGCCCCGGGACTGGGTCCGCACTGGGTGATCGTCGACGACAACGTCGGCACCCAAGAGCAGTGGGAGACGGTCACCGGGCAGAAGGGTAGAGCGGGTATCACCATGCTGCGCCTGGCGACCCGCCCGGGGGAAGGCGTCGGATTCGCCCACGTCGAAGAGCGCTTCGCACTGCGGGAGGGCCGGCTCCGTCACCGGGACGCGTTTTACGCGGTGGCCGATATGCTCGCCGTGAGCACGGCCGACCGGTACGCGCGGGCGCTCGCGCGCTGGTCGCCCGCGATCGCGGGTGATCTCGCCGAGACGGGCAGCCGGGGCGGGGAACTGCTACGCGCCCTGGGCATCACCGATCCGCGCAACCTCGACGTCGACCGGCTCTGGGCGGACAGCAGGGGTCGTGGGGATCACCGCTGGGCGATGATCCCGGTGGGCGTCCAGCCCGGCGGGGATCTGCAGTACGTGATTCTGCGGGCGAAGGACTTCGGTGGACAGGGATTCCACTCGGTCGTGATCGGTACCTCCGGCTCGGGCAAGTCGGAGTACTTCCTCTCGCTGTGCAACGGGATCGCCCTGACGCATTCGCCGGAGAGCTTCATCGTGATCTTCGTGGACATGAAGTTCGAGTCCGCAGCCCAAGACCTCGAGGGCCTGCCGCACGTCGCCGGTTCGCTGTCCAATCTCGGCAAGGACGACCGGCACCTCGCCGAGCGGATGCGTAAGGCCATCGACGGTGAGATGGCAAGGCGATACGCGCTTTTCAAGGCCGCCGGTGCGCGTGACGCCAACGAATACGAAGAGATGCGGCTGGCCGGCCGGGACTTGGAGCCCGTGCCGATACTGCTGGTCATCATCGACGAGTACCTGGAACTGTTCCACCACCATCCCGAGTGGATCGACCTCGTCATCCACATCGGTCAGGAAGGACGCGGCTGCAACGTCTTCTTCACTCTCGGCGGCCAGCGTCTGGATCTGTCGTCGCTGAGCAAGGCCAAGAGCAATATCGCGTTCCGGGTGGCGCTGCGCGCCGAGACCGCCGAGGATTCCCGTGACGTCATCGGCAGCGACGCGGCCCTGCACCTGCCGTCGAAGGAGAACGGTCACGCCTTGCTCAAGGTCGGCCCGCGCGAGCTGGAGCCGTTCCGCTGCTTCTATGTCTCCGCGCCGTTCGTCGTGCCGAAGAAGGTCGGCACCACCGATGAAACGGTATCGGTCAGTTTCACCCGGCCGCGCTCCTTCACCTGGGGCCACCAGCCGCTCAGCGAGTCCGACAGCGCAGCGCTGACGGTTGCCGACGACCCGGAGCAACCGGACGAATTCCTCTATCACCCAGACGGATTCAAGCGCAAGAAGCTCCTCGACGTCATTCGTGAGTCGCTGCTGTCCCACCCCGTACGCCCGCCGCACCGGATCTGGCTGCCGCCGTTGGAGGTCAGTGCGACCGCTGATGCGCTGGTCGAGATGTGGCGGGGCAGGCCCTGGTGGGTGGACTACGGCCAGAACCCCGGCCTGGTCTTCCCGGCCGGCGTCGAGGACTTCCCGGAGGAACACGCCCAACGGGTGCACGTCGTGGACGCCGAGATGGACAACGTGATGGTCGTGGCCACCGCACAGCGCGGGAAATCGACCACCCTGATGACCCTCGTCACCTGCGCGGCCCTGATGTACCGCCCGGAGCGGGTGACCTTCTTCTGCCTGGGTGCATCGCTGTATCCGGTGGAGAACTACCCGCACGTGGCGGGTGTCGTCAGCATCACCGATGTCGAAGGTGTTTCGCGCACCATTGCGACGATCGAGGGGGTGATCCGGGCCCGGGAGGCGTCCTTCAAGCGCTATCAGATGGACATCGCCGAGTTCCGCGAGCGCCGTTTCGGCGCCCTGGCCGGCGGCGCGAGCGATCCGGCGGACAAGTTCGGCGACGTGTTCCTGGTGATCGACAACTTCGGCGATCTCTACGAGAAGGACAACGGCCTCGGCGACCGGGCCATCGCCATTGCGCGCCAGGGACTTTCGTATGGCGTGCACGTGATGACCAGTGCCAGCGGCTGGCTCGTCGGCCAGAAGCAGGCTCTACTGAACGTGGCCAACGCCCGCATCCAACTCCGATTGAGCAATCCCGACGAAACTCAGATGGGTACCGGGATGGAACACCGTCGCGCCGCGCGCCAGACTCCGGACCGCCCCGGGTTCGGTGTCAGCCGTACCGGCCACGAACTGCTCATCGGACTGCCCGAAGTGCTCACCGCGGCGGGCGGCAGGGTGAGCACCAGGGAGGTCGGCGAGGTGATCGCCGCCCGGACCGGGGCCCGCAAGGTGCAGACCCTCGCCCGGCTTCCCGAGCGGATCGCGTTGCGGCAGATCGTCGACGGCTACGGCCGGAGCGAAGCGGCCACGGAGCCGTTCAACATCCCGTTCGCCATCGGCGAGAGTGCGCTGCAACCGGTCGTGTTGCCCACGCGCCAGGTGCCGCATCTGCTCGTCGTCGGCCGGCAGGGGTGCGGCAAGACCACCACCCTGGCCGCGATCGGGCAGGCGATCACCGCCCGGGTGTCACCGGAGCAGGCCCAGATCACCATCATCGACCCCAAGACCAGCCTGATCGGGCGGATCCCGGACAGCCATGTCGCCGCCTACGCATACACCGCCGACGACATCGACCGGGTCTGCGAACAGATCGCCGGGCTCATGAAGGACCGCCTGCCGCCGTCCGGCCTGACCCAGGAGGAACTGCTGGCCCGCCCGGCGTGGTCGGGACCGCACCACTTCGTGCTGATCGACGACGAACACGAGCTGCGTCCCAACGGGCTGGTGGGCAAGCAGGCGGCCACGGCACCGTTGTGGAACCTGATCGAGCGTGGCCGCGAGATCGGCCTGCACGTCATCGCCGGCAGGCTGCCGGGCAACTGGGCCGGGGTGTCCGCGATGAGTCCCCTGCTGCAGAAGCTCACCGGTTCCCGGGCGCCGACGCTGTTCATGGACAACGACCCGCAGACGGTGAAGGTGTTCGGGCGCACCAGCGCCCGTCAACTCCCGCCCGGCCGTGGACTTCTGGTCGCCACCGACGGGGTGACGGAGGGCGTTCTGGTCGGGTACCCGGACTAGTGTGTCGGGCGAGGCTCACGCGGACAACGGCAGCGCCGGACCGCTCACCCAGGCCTCGGCGTCGCTGAACAGCCCGGCGCCGTAGGCGAAGGAGATGCCGTCGAAGACGGTTTCCACGGCGTCGTCTTCGACGACCAGGTCCACCCGGTAGACCGAGTTGAAACGGGCCGGGTTGCGGAAGGACCGGTCGTCCTGAACCGCCGCGCGGCCGGCGCTGACCTGCCGCCCGACGCTGACCGAGACGACGCCCTCGGCGGGGAGCGCGGCGGCCAGTGCAGTCTCGGACACCTGCTCGGTGATGATGGTGATGTTCTTCATGATCGGTGCTCCTGTGCTCCTGTGCTCCTGTGCTC
>NZ_JBBATF010000090.1:3753-13003 GCF_040398885.1 Mycobacterium sp.
GTGCTCCTGTGCTCCTGTGCTCCTGTGCTCGGTGTGCTCGGTGTGCTCGTACCGATCACTCTGCGCCGCCTCCGTGTCGCCGGGACTCCACCGGTTGGGCCCGATACCGGCCCAACGCGTTGTCCCCCGATTGGAGTAACGGGTCCCTTCAGGACAGCCGAACTCGTTACTGCTGGGGCTGCTGTGACGGATGCGCCGTCGCGCGCCGGGCCGGGCGCTGAACATTAGCCGAATCGCCCTGTCCCCCTTTATTTTCTTGGGGTGATTTCCTCAGTTCTCCGTGTCCTCGGCCGGGCTGTCGCCCCGGCGGCGGCGGCGGCCCTCGCGGGCGCCGGCGTGCTCGCCGCCCCGGTCCCCTCCGTTCCGGCCCCGGCCATCCGCCTGGTCGACGGGTCCAACCCGTTGGCCGGCAGGCCGTTCTACGTCGACCCGATCTCCTCGGCGATGCTCGCGGCGAGGAACGATCCGTCGAGTCCGGAGTTGAGGGCCATCGCCGACACCCCGGCGTCGTTCTGGCTCGACGAGGCCTTCCCGGCCGGCCGGGTGACCGCGACGGTGTCGCGCTTTGCGGGCGCGGCCCAGGCCGCCGGCGCCACGCCGGTCTTCACGCTCTACGCCATCCCGCACCGCGACTGCGGAAGCTACATGGCCGGCGGGTTCGGGTCGGCTGACGCCTACCGAGGATGGGTCGACGCGGTCGCCGCCGGTCTGGGCTCGATGCCGGCCGCGATCGTCCTGGAACCCGACGCCCTGGCCATGGCCGACTGCCTCTCGCCGGACCAGCAGCAGGAGCGCTTCGCACTGATCAGCTACGCGGTGGATGCGCTGACCCGCGACCCGGCCGCCGTCGTCTACGTAGACGCGGGCCACTCCCGGTGGACGGCTGCCGACGTGATGGCCGACCGACTCCGGCAGGCGGGGGTGGCGAAGGCCCGCGGTTTCAGCCTCAACACCGCGAACTTCTTCACCACCGAGGAGGAGATCGGCTACGGCGAGGCGATCTCCGGGATGACCGGCGGCGCCCACTATGTCATCGACACCTCGCGCAACGGCGCCGGTCCGGCCACCGGCGTCGCCCTCGACTGGTGCAACCCGCCCGGCCGGGCGCTGGGTTCGGCGCCCACCACGGCCACCGCCGGCGCGCACGCCGACGCCTACCTCTGGATCAAGCGTCCCGGTGAATCCGACGGGTCCTGCAACGCCGGTGACGCCCCTGGTGGACGGTTCGTCAACGAGTTGGCCATCGCCCTTGTCCGAAACGGGGGCTGATCCGGCAACGGTCTAGGGCACGATGTAGCGATGTCCGGATCATTGCTGGCCCCGCTGGAGTCGCTGCGCGAGGCGCTGGGACAGGTGCGTATCCCGCTGCCCGCCCAGGGCGCCGACGCCGCGCGGGCGATGGCGGGGAGCTTCGCCAACCAACTCGACGACTACGTCCTGCCGCGCCTTCGAGACGCCGACGCGCCGCTGCTGGCCGTCGTCGGCGGCTCGACCGGCAGCGGCAAGTCCACTCTGGTCAACCGGCTGGTCGGCACCCCGGTGACCACCCCGGGCGTGCTTCGGCCCACCACCAGGCACCCGGTGCTGGCGCACAACCCGGCCGACGCGGACTGGTTCGCCTCCGACCACATCCTGCCGAGGCTGCCGCGCATCACCGGGGGCACCGTCTCGGGCGCCTGCACACCCGGCACCGACGACGTGTTCGGACTGCGCCTGGTGTCCGTCGACACGGTCCCGGCCGGCCTGGGTCTGCTCGACGCCCCCGACCTGGACTCGGTGTCCCAAACCAATCGCCAGATGGCCGGGATGCTGATGGCCGCCGCCGACCTCTGGTTCTTCGTCACCACCGCCTCCCGCTACGCCGACGCCGTGCCGTGGGCCGCGCTTCGTGCGGCGGTCGACCGCAACGCAGCGGTGGTCATCGTCCTCAACCGGGTGCCACCCGAGGCGATGGTCGAGGTCACCGCCCATGTCCGCCAGATGCTGGCCGAGGAACGCCTCGGCAACGCACCGCTGTTCGTCATCGCGGAGTCGCCGTTGGTCGACGGAATGCTGCCGGCCGACCGCACCGCGGAAATGCATCGCTGGCTCAACAGCCTGGTCGCCGACGCGGCGATGCGCTCGGCCGTCGCCCGGCGCACCGTCGACGGCGCGGTCGGACAGATCGCCTCTGACATGCCGACCATCACCGAAGCGGTTGCCGGACAACTGAATACCGCCGGCCGGCTGCGTGCCGATGTGGAGAAGGCCTATGCCCAGGCGGTCGCCGGGCTGGAACAGGTCGCATCCGACGGGTCGCTCATGCGCGGCGAGGTGCTGGCTCGCTGGCAGGAGTTCGTCGGCACCGGGCAGATGCTCAAGCGCCTCGAAGAGGGTGTCGGCCGACTGCGGGACCGGCTCGGTGCGGCGGTCCGCGGCGAACCGGCGCCGCCGGAGCGGGTCAGCGAGGCGATCGAATCGGGTCTGGCCACCCTGCTGGTCGACTCCGCGAACGAAGCGGCGCGCCGAGCCGACCGGGCCTGGCGGGAGGATGACGCCGGCCGGGCACTGCTGGCCGGGTCGGATCTGGCGCGCGCGTCGGCCGACTTCCCGGACCGGGCCGCTGCGCTGGTACGGGCCTGGCAGGACGATCTGCTGAACCTGATCCGCACCGAGGGGGCCGACAAGCGGCAGACGGCCCGGGCGATGGCCTACGGGGTCAACGCCATCACGCTGGCGCTGATGGTGGCGGTGTTCTCCACCACCGGCGGCCTGACCGGTGCTGAGGTCGGAATCGCCAGCGCCTCAACGGTTCTTGCGCAGAAACTGCTCGAGGCGGTCTTCGGTGAGGACGGTGTGCGCCGGATGTCCAAGGCCGCCATGGCGAAACTGAAGGAACGGGTGGCCGAGCTGATGGACGAGGAGAAGGGCCGCTTCCTGTCGCGGGTGGACGCGCTGGAACTCGATCCGGAGCTTCCGGCCCGACTGCAGGAGGTGACCCGCCAGGTGCAGAGGGCCCGTGACGCAGAGGACGCCGAGGCCCTGCTGCCGCCGGCTCCCGGCGAACAGGGCGCGCCGCGGCGCAACTGGCGCGAAACGCTGCGGGATTGGTGGAACGGCTGATGATGAAGGAACTGCTGGCGCGGCTGAACCCCCTGCGCGCCGACCAGCCGCCGATGGTCGACGGGGCCGCCCTGGACCGTCGGCTGGCCGCCCTGGCCGAGGCCGCCGATCTCGGCGACGGCCGGCTGCCGCCGCAGGCCGTGGCCCAGGCCCGTTCGGTGACCGAACGCGCGCAGGCCCGCCGGGGGTTGTCCGAACAACTCACCGTGGTGGCGTTCGCCGGTTCCACCGGTGCGGGAAAGAGCACCCTGTTCAACTCGATCGTCGGCGAGGAGGTCGCCAAGGCGGGGGTGCTGCGCCCCACCACGTCCGAACCGCTGGCGGCGGTCTGGCAGGAAACCCCGGAGATCCTGGCACTGCTGGACTGGCTGGGGGTGACCCGCTGGCATGTCGCCTCCGGTGGCGCCGCGGCACTGGCCGACCTGGTGCTGATCGACCTTCCCGATCATGACTCCACTCATTCCTCCCACCGCGCCCACGTCGACCACTTCGTGGAACGGGTCGATCTGATGGTGTGGGTCCTGGACCCGCAGAAGTACGCCGACGCCCTGGTGCACGAGCAGTACCTGCGCCGCTTCGCCCGGCACGACGACGTCACCGTCGTGGTGCTCAACCAGGTCGACAGACTGCCCGTGGCCGACGCCGCCCAATGCCTGGCCCATCTGCGCCGACTGGTGGCCGAGGACGGCTTGTCCGACGCGGTGGTGCTGGGCGCGTCCAACCGCAGCGGTGAAGGCCTGGAGGCCCTGGCCGAACGGATCCTGGCGGCGGTGGCCAGTCGCCGCACGGCCGTCGCCCGACTGGCCGCCGACGTCGCCACCGCCGCCGACACTCTGGCCCGCTCCGCCGAGGACCCGGGGACCCCGGTGGCCGGTGCGGGGGACCTGGGACGGCTCACCGATGCGCTGACCGACGCGGCCGGGGCTCCGGTGATCGAAGCCGCGATCGAGAAGTCCAGCCAGCGCAAGGCGGTCCAGGCCATCGGATGGCCGCCGCTGAAATGGATTGCGCGCCTGCGTAAGGACCCGGTTTCGCAGTTGCGTCTGGAGCGCCCGGGCGTCGATCCCAGACTCGTGCGGTCGTCACTGCCCTCCAATGACCCGGTCGCGAAGGCCCGCGCCAACAGCGCGGTCCTCGACTATGTCGACAAGGCCAGTGCCGGGGCGCCGCAGGCCTGGGTGCAGAGCACCCGGGCGGTGGCCGACCGCGCGTCGGCCGCACTGACCGACAGTCTCGACCAGGCCGTCACCCGCGCACCGTTGGTGCCGCCCCGCGACCCGCGTTGGTGGTCGGTGTTCGCGGTGCTGCAGTGGCTGCTGTTCGCCGTCGCGGTGGCCGGGGGGCTGTGGCTGCTGGGCATGGCGGCGTTGGCCTACTTCCAGTTCCACGTCATGCAGGCGCCGAATGTCGAAGGCTTTCCGGTGCCCACGCTGCTGCTCATCGTGGGACTGCTCGGTGGTCTGGTGCTCGCCGCGGTCGGACGGGTGCTGGCCCGCGGCAGCGCCAGGAGAGCTGGGCGCGCCGCGCGCCAGGCCCTCCGAGCCGAGGTCGGAGTCGTCGCCGAACAGGAGATCGCCGCGCCGGTGGCCGCCGAACTGGCCACCGTGGATCGGTTCCGCGGCGCGCTCAGCGCCGCCCGCGGCGGCTGACGGCGGTCAAAGCTCGAACAGCTGGTTGGGCCGGGGAACGACCGCGTCCCAGCCGAATTCGCGGCCCAGGTGGCTGCGCAGGGTGTCCGCCGGCTGCGGCTCGCCGTGGACGACGAAGACCCGCCGCGGCGGGGAGGTGAATCCGGAGGCCCAGCGGATGAGCTCATCGGCGTCGGCATGTGCGGACAGCATGGCCAGATCCGCCACGTGCGCGTTGATCGGCACCCACTCGCCGTGGATCCTGACGAACCGCTCACCGGCGGCGATCGCGGCGCCTCGGGTACCCGGAACCTGGTAGCCGGTGACCATGATGGTGTTTCGCGGATCCGGCGCGAATGCCTTGAGGTGATGCAGGATTCGACCCCCGGTGGCCATGCCGCTGGCGGAGATGACGATCTTGGGAGCGGTGCTGGCCGAGATCTTCTTGGACTCCTCGGCATCCCGGGTGTAGCCGGCCATCGCGCACATTCCCTGGTAGACGTCCGGTGTCAGACGGTGGTCGTCGCGGAACTCGCCGAGCAGTTCGCTGGCGTTGATCGCCATCGGGCTGTCCAGGTAGATCGGCACATCCGGCAACCGCCCGGCGCAGCGAAGCTGCCACAGGTGGTAGAGCAGCGTCTGCGCCCGGCCCACGGCGAAGGCCGGGACCACCAGCGTGCCGCCCCGTTGGACCGTCGCGTCGATCACCGCGGCGAGCACTTCGACGGGGTCGGTCTTCTCGTGCACCCGGTCGCCGTAGGTGGATTCCATCACCAGGTAGTCGGCCGCGGTCACCGGGTCGGGATCGAGCATGATCGGGTCGTCGTAGCGGCCCAGGTCGCCGGTGAAGACGACGCGGCGCCCCTGCCAACGCACTTCGACGGTGGCCGCCCCGAGAATGTGGCCGGCGCGGCGGAACGTCACCACCGGGCCGGAGTCCCACAGGCTGAACTCGCGCCCGAACGGATGGGTGGTGAACAGGTCCATCGCCCGGCGGGCGTCGTCGCTGTCGTACAACGGCAGCGCCGGGTGATGTTTCGATGCCCTGTGCTTGTTGAGGAACGCCGCGTCGCGCTCCTGCAGGTAGGCGCTGTCCCGCAGGATGATCTCGGCGACGGCCGCGGTCGCCGGGGTGGACAGGATCGGCCCGCTGAATCCCTCCCGAACCAACCGCGGGAGGTAACCGCTGTGATCAAGGTGGGCGTGGGTGATGACCACCGCGTCGATGCTGGACGGCTCGACCGCGAGTGGGTCCCAATTCAGTTCGCGAACGTTCTTCACACCCTGGAAGAGGCCGCAGTCGACCAGGATCCGCCTGCCTCCGCTCTCCAGCAGGTGTTTGGAACCGGTCACCGTGCTGGCCGCCCCCAGACTGCACAGGGTGAGTTCGGACCGTCTTTCGCGGCTCATCTGTTCAGTGTTCCAGAGCACGCGATGAGGTAGGAAAGAGTTCATGGCAGCCGACCTGATCCTGAAAGCGTCCACCATCATCACCATGGACCCCGCCCGGCCGCGGGCTCGCGCCCTGGCGATCGACTCGGCCACCGGTCGGATCGCCGCGATCGGCTCGATGGCGGAGGTCCAGGCCGTCGCGCCGTCAGCGGCGGTGACCGACCTGAGCGGCACGGTGCTGATGCCGGGCTTCGTTGAGCCGCACAGTCATCCGCTGCTGTCCGGGATGGCCACCCAGGAGCCGGCCTACTGGGTCTCGCCGAACGTCGGCGTGAAGACCTGGGACGACGTCAAGGCGATCTTCGCCAAGGCCGACAAGGAGCACCCACCGGGGGAGGCCCTGGTCTTCAACGGCGTCGACCGCCTGCTGCAGCAGGCACCGTTGCCGACCCGCGAGGTGCTCGACCCGATCTTCGGGGACCGGCCGGTCGTCGCCGTGGACAACTCCGGGCACGGCCTGTACTTCAACAGTGCGACGATCAAGATGCTGGGCTGGCCCGACGGCAAGGCGCCGGCCGACCCGGTGGGCGGCAGCTTCGGCCGCGAGGCCGACGGCGTCACCAGCAACGGCACCGCGTTCGAATCCGGGGCGATCATGATGGTGATCGGGCAGGTGCTGCCCAAGGCCATCCCGCACCCGCTGCACTCCGGGGCGCTGTTCTACAAGCTGATGGCGCAGAACGGGATCACCGCCACCTCGGAGCACACCTACAACTCGCGGCAGTACCAGGCCTACGCCGCCCTGGCGTCGGTGCCCGGATGTCCGCTGCGGCTGCATCTCTACCACATGTCCATCGAGCCCGACGCCGCCGCCGACATCACTTTCCCGAATCCCGAACTGGTCCGGAAAGTCGGTGTGAAACTGTGGGCCGACGGCTCGCCATGGCTGGGCAACATCGCGATTTCCTTTGAGTACCTTGATAACCCGACTACCCGCACCGCGCAGATCGAACTTGGTCCACGCGGGGAAGGGCAGCTGAACTACACCCGCGCCCAGTTGGACGCGATCCTCGACGAGATCGTCCCCACCAGCTACCAGATCGCATTCCACTGCAACGGCGATGTCGGGTTCGACGTCGTGCTCGACGCCTATGCCCGGGCGCTCGCGAAGTTCAATCTGCTGGGCTCGGACCACCGCTGGCGGGTGGAACATCTCGGTGCGGCCCGGCGGGATCAGTTCGAGCGGGCGGCCGCACTCGGGGTCACCTGCTCCCTGAGCCCCTTCCAGTACATCTACTGGGGCGATCTGCTCGACGGTGTGATGTTCGCACCGGAATACGGCGCGCAGTGGCAACGGATCCGGGACGCCTTCGAGGCGGGGGTGACGCCCAGCTACCACAACGACGGATCGGTGACCCCGCCCAACCAATTGCTGAATGTGCAGCAGACGGTGACCCGCAGGACCCTGGCGGGCAACGTCCATGGCGCCAACCAGGCCGTAACCCTCGACGACGCGCTGAAGGCGATCACCATCAACGGCGCGTACCAACTCAGACGTGACCACGAGATCGGATCCCTGGCGGTCGGCAAGTACGCCGATCTGGTCGAGCTCTCGGCCGACATCTACACCGTTCCGGCCGACCGGATCGTCGAGCAGGTCAAGGTTCTCGGCACCTGGGTGGGCGGCCGGAAGATCGACATCGACGGTTACGTCGCCGCGGTGAAGGCCGTCGATCCCACCGAGCACCGGCAGGTCGCCACCGAGGTCGCCGCGCGGAAGTGCTGCTGAGAACACATCGGTCCGAGCGCGCCGCAGGCGGGCCGTTCACCGCCGGTTCAACTAAAGTGAGCGCGGGAGGTGGAGGGTGGAAACCGGGCTCATCATCGCCATCGGCCTCGCCGTCGCCTTCGCACTGACCAACGGGTTCCACGACGCGTCCAACGCCATCGCGACCCTGGTCGCCACCCGCGGCGCCACCCCGGGCCAGGCGGTGGTCCTGTCGGCCGTGTTCAACATGGCCGGGGCCGTCCTGTTGGGCACCGCCGTCGCCGACACCATCGGCAAGATCGTCACGGTGCCGCAGACCCAGATGGTGGCCGTGGTCGGGGCGGGCCTGGCCGGGGCGACCGCCTGGAACGTCATCACCTGGTGGCGCGGTCTTCCGTCGTCCTCGGGGCACGCCCTGGTCGGCGGACTCGTCGGCGCCGCCGTCGCCGACGGGATCATCTCCGGCACGGGCGGCCTGAAGTCGGTGCAGTGGGGAGGCATGCACGGTTGGCATCCCAGCGGGGTGATCGGCGTTCTGGTGGCGCTGTTCGTCTCTCCGCCACTGGGTTTCGCCGTGGCGTTCGTGCTGCTGCGGTTCCTGCGGGGGATCTCACGCCGGTGGACCACGCGGTGGATCGGACCGGTCCGCGGCGGCGGATGGGTTGCGGCGGCGGGACTTTCGTTCAGCCACGGCGGCAACGACGCCCAGAAGGCGATGGGCGTCATCGCGGTGCTGCTGCTGGCGTCGGGTCAGACCACGACGATGACGGTCCCGTTGTGGGCCAAGGTCGTCACCGGCCTGGCGCTGACCGCGGGGACCGCGCTGGGCGGGTGGCGCATCGTCAAGACCATCGGTCAGAAGATCTTTACCCTGACCCCGTTGGACTCCTTCTCCAGCCAGGCCTCGTCCACGGCGGTGATCCTCGGAGCCTCTCTCGTCGGAGCGCCGGTCAGCACCACCCAGGTGGTCGCCTCCTCGGTCGTCGGCGTCGGTGCTGGCCGGCGCCGCTGGAAGCATGTCCGGTGGCAGATCGTGCGGGAGATGGGCGTCGCCTGGCTGACCACCATTCCCGCGGCCGCTCTGCTGGCCGTCCTGGTCCTACTCATCTGGAGGGCAACGCTGTGAGTTCCTCGACCCGCTGGTTCCTGCCGGAGACCCCCGACGTGATCGGCATGCTGCAGAACCAGGCCGACATCACCGTGCGCGGAATGGACGCGTTCGCCGACTGGGCGGCCGGGGACACCGGCCGCGCCGAGGATGTGCGTGCCGCCGAACACGACTGCGACGAGGTGCGGCGGCAGTTGGTCGACGCGGTCAGCGAGGCCTTCACCACTCCGCTGCAACCGGAGGACCTGTTCC
>NZ_JBBATF010000091.1:0-12725 GCF_040398885.1 Mycobacterium sp.
AACGCCGCCACCAGATCGAGCACGAGATCGACGGTGTGGTGGTCAAACTCGACGAACTGGGCCAGCAGCGCCGCCTCGGCTCCACCTCGCGGGCGCCACGCTGGGCGGTGGCCTACAAGTACCCGCCCGAGGAGGCGCAGACCCAGCTGCTGGACATCCGGGTCAACGTCGGGCGCACCGGACGGGTGACCCCGTTCGCTTTCATGACCCCGGTGCGGGTGGCCGGATCCACCGTCAGCCTGGCGACCCTGCACAACGCCTCGGAGGTCAAACGCAAGGGCGTGCTCATCGGCGACACGGTGATGATCCGCAAGGCCGGCGACGTCATCCCCGAAGTCCTCGGGCCCGTCGTCGATCTGCGTGACGGCACCGAACGCGAATTCGTCATGCCCACCCACTGCCCGGAGTGCGGCACCTCGCTCGCCCCGGCCAAGGAGGGGGACGTCGACATCCGCTGCCCCAATGCGCGGTCCTGCCCGGCGCAGTTGCGGGAGAGGGTGTTCCACATCGCCGGCCGCGGCGCCCTGGATATCGAGGGCCTGGGCTACGAGGCGGCGGTCGCGCTGCTCAAGGCCCGGGTGATCGCCGATGAGGGCGACCTGTTCGACCTGACCGCCGACGACCTGATGAACGCGGACTTCTTCAAGACCAAGGACGGGCGGCTGTCGGCCAACGGTACCCGGCTGCTGAAGAACCTGCAGCAGGCCAGGGACCGGCCGCTGTGGCGGGTGCTGGTGGCGCTGTCGATCCGGCACGTCGGCCCCACCGCCGCCCGCGCGCTGGCCACCGCCTTCGGCAGCCTGGCGGCCGTGATGGCCGCCGGCGAGCAGGAACTGGCCGATGTGGAGGGGGTGGGTCCGACCATCGCCGCGGCCCTGCGGGAGTGGTTCGAGGTGGACTGGCACCGCGCCATCGTCGAGAAGTGGCGCGCCGCCGGGGTGCGGATGGCCGACGAGCGCGACACCGGGATAGCGCCCACGTGCGCCGGCCTGACCATCGTGGTGACCGGTTCGCTGAACGGCTTCTCCCGCGACGAGGCCAAGGAGGCCATCATCGTTCGCGGCGGCAAGGCGGCCGGATCGGTCTCCCGGAAGACGTCGTTCGTGGTGGCGGGGGACGCGCCGGGTTCCAAGTACGACAAGGCGATAGAACTCGGTGTGCCGATTCTGGACGAGGACGGCTTCCGGACGCTGCTGGAGAACGGGCCTCCGGCCGATCGCTAGGCGAAGCTCTCAGCGCGGCAATGGAATCGATTGCGGGTAGACGAACACATCGTCGGGATCCCAGGTGGCCTTGACGCCGGTCAACTTCGCCAGGTTGTCGCCGTAGTAGGAAACGGCCCAGTCCTCAAGCCCGGGGTCTGGGAAGTTCTGGTACGAGTGCCCGTTGGTGTGCGCGATGAGGGTCTCCCACAACTCCTCCACCCAGTCCGCGATGTCGGGCGGGACGGGGGTGAGAGGTGCGGCGGGTTGTTTCGGCGTCGACCACCCGGCTGACATCTCGAGGAGTACCTGGGCTGTGCGGTGCACATAGGCGGTGGTGTCGGGGGCCGGTTCGTTGACCGCGCCGCCCACCCAGCCGAACATGCCCATCGAGCCTCGTCGCTCGGGATCGCCCCCGGCCGGGAATCGGCGCACGACGTCGAGGGCGGCTCCGACGGCATCCGCGGAGAGGAAGTTCTCGGCGTAGAGCGAGCGGTCCCAGAACGAATAGGCCGGACTCGGCGGGACGGTGTACCACCGGTAGGCGTCCCACCAGGGGCGCTCGGTGATCTCGGCCGTGAGGCCCGGTATCCGCAGAATCGGGTCGAGCATGTCGCGGGTGTCGTCCTCACCGGCGAGGGCCTGAGCCCTGAGCCGCACCGCGATGTCACCGTTCTTGTGTCCCAGGTTCAAGGTGCCCGTCACGGTTCGCGGATTGTCCGCGCGCACCGTCCCGAACGCCGTCGCGATGCGCACCGCCGGGTCGAGACCGAGGCCCTGCACCAAGACCGTCGTCGCCCGGGTTACCGGCACCTCGACCATCTCGTATTCCAGATCGGTGACGACCCCGAAATTTCCGCCCGCCCCGCCGCGCAGTGCCCAGAACAGGTCGGCGTTCTCGGTGGCGCTTGCGGTGACCACCCGTCCGTCGGCGGCGACCACGGTGGCGCGGCGCAGCCGGTCGGCGGTGAGGCCGGCCCACGGCGCGTTGGGGCCGATGCCGCCGCCGAGTGTCAGGCCGGCGATGCCCACCGCCGGACAATTTCCGCCGGGGAGCAACAGTCTGCCGGCGCCGCCCCGGGGCAGGAGCCCGGCCAGGTCGGCATTACGCACCCCCGCCTGGGCGCGGAGGGTGGTGCCCTCCATCTCGGCCCGGGCCATCAACCGGGTGCAGATCAGGACGCCGCGCGAACTTGAGCCGGCGGCGTAATTGTGTCCTCCGCCGCGAATGGCGAACGGCGTGGCGGTGTCGCGGGCCCAGCGCACCGTCGCGGCCACGTCATCGGCGTCGGCGCACATCACCACCGCCTCCGGCACGGCGGCGGCGAATCGCAGATTGCGAGGTGTGGCCAGTTCGGTGAACGCCGGATCATCCGGCCGCACCACGCGGCCGCGCAGTTGTCCGGCGAGGCCGTCGAGGGATCCCGCCGGGACTGCGGTCTTCGTGGAATGCCTGCTGCACGACGTCACGGTCCCGACGGCGGCAATGCCCGCGGCAGCGAGCAGTCGACGGCGGGTCAGCGGCATCGGTGCCATCCCTCGGTTCGGGCTAACGCAACAGCGTGGCGACGATCCCGGACAGGTAGCCCAGGCGGGCCACCTCCGACGGGCGGAAGTGCGGGCCGCCGGGACGGCCCAGAACCACGGCGGTGTGCGGATCCCCCAGTGGCGCGGCGGCCAGCGTGGTGTCCATGTTCCGCCACAGCTGCGGAACCCAGTCCTCGCTCGCGTCCAGCGCGGTCGGGTGGCTGATCGGGAGCCACGGCGTCTCGGGGGCCTGGGTCTCGGGGGCCCCGGAGCTTCCGGCGATGCGCCGCGGGCCGGTGCCAATGAATTCCACGACGGTGCACCAGCCGACCCGCAGGATTCGCGGGGCCTCGTCGACGAGGACTTTCAGTTTGGCCGTGCGGTCTTTCGCGGCGGCGATGTGGTCGATCAACTCCAGCTCCCGGTGGGCCTCCAGCAGCCCGGTGTGCGGCCGGATGGACTCCACCCGCACACCGGCGATCCCCTCGGCGGCGGTGATCAGCGCATCCGGCATCGACCCGTTGGGCAGGTCGACCACCAGGTCGTCGACGGCGTATCCGGCACCGCGCTCCACCACGTCGAGCGACAGGATGTCCGCGCCCGCCGACCCCAGCGCCACGGCCAGCGCGCCGAGGCTGCCGGGGCGGTCCTCGAGTTGCACCCGAAGCAGATAGGAACGCACGCGACCAGCCTGACACATCCGCCGGGACCGCACCTGCCGGCGCTGTCTAGGCTTACCCACCGTGTCCACGATCTCCCGCGACGACGTCGCCAAGCTGGCGAAGCTGGCCCGCCTGGCGCTAACCGACGACGAAATCGACGCCTTCGCCGGCCAGCTCGACGCGATCCTCGGCTATGTCGGGCAGATCCAGGCCATCGACACCAGCGGGGTCAGACCCACCGGCAACCCGCTGAAAAGCGAGAACGTCACCCGCCCCGACGCGGTGCAGCCGAGCCTGACCCAGCAGCAGGCGCTGGCCGAGGCGCCGGCCGCCGACGAGGGCCGGTTCGCAGTCCCGCAGATCCTGGGTGAGGGAGCCTGATGAGCGGGGACATCATCCGCCTGGACGCGGCCACCCTCGGGCAGAAGATCGCCGCCGGGGAACTGAGTTCGACCGAGGTCACCCGGGCCTGCCTTGACCAGATCGCCGCCACCGACGAGCGCTACCACGCCTTCCTGCACGTCGCCGCCGAGGAGGCGCTGGCCGCCGCGGCCAAGGTCGACGCCGCGGTGGCCGCCGGCGACGAGCTGCCCTCCCCGCTGGCCGGAGTTCCGTTGGCGCTCAAGGACGTCTTCACCGCCACCGACATGCCGACCACCTGCGGGTCGAAGATCCTCGAGGGCTGGATGTCGCCCTACGACGCCACGGTCACCGCCCGCGTCCGGCAGGCCGGCATCCCGATCCTCGGCAAGACCAACATGGACGAGTTCGCGATGGGCTCCTCCACGGAGAACTCCGCCTACGGCCCCACCCGCAACCCGTGGGACACCGACCGGGTGCCGGGCGGCTCCGGCGGCGGCAGCGCGGCCGCACTGGCGGCGTTCCAGGCCCCGCTGGCCATCGGCTCGGACACCGGCGGCTCCATCCGCCAACCCGCCGCGCTGACCGCCACCGTCGGGGTCAAGCCGACCTACGGCACCGTCTCCCGGTACGGACTGGTGGCCTGCGCGTCCTCGCTCGACCAGGGCGGCCCGTGCGCGCGCACCGTGCTGGACACCGCACTGCTGCACACCGTCATCGCCGGCCACGATCCGCGCGACTCGACCTCGCTGGAAGCCCCGACCCCCGACGTCGTCGGCGCCGCGATCGCCGGGGCGACCGGCGACCTCAAGGGCGTGCGCATCGGTGTCGTCAACCAGTTGCGCAGCGGTGAGGGCTACCAGGCCGGTGTGCTGGCGTCGTTCAACGCGGCGGTCGACCAGCTGGCCGCGCTCGGCGCGGAGGTCCGCGAGGTGGACTGCCCCAACCTCGACCACTCGCTGAGCGCCTACTACCTGATCCTGCCGTCGGAGGTCTCCAGCAACCTCGCCCGCTTCGATGCGATGCGCTACGGCCTGCGGGTCGGCGACGACGGCAGCCACAGCGCCGAGGAGGTGATGGCGCTGACCCGGGCCGCCGGATTCGGCCCAGAAGTCAAGCGCCGCATCATGATCGGCACCTACGCGCTGTCGGCCGGCTACTACGACGCCTATTACAACCAGGCGCAGAAAGTGCGCACGCTGATCGGCGCCGATCTCGACAAGGCCTATCAGAACGTCGACGTCCTGGTCTCCCCGGCGACCCCGACGACGGCGTTCCGGCTCGGCGAGAAGGTCGACGACCCGCTGGCGATGTACCTGTTCGACCTGTGCACCCTGCCGCTGAACCTGGCCGGGCACTGCGGCATGTCGGTGCCCTCCGGGCTGTCGCCCGACGACGACCTGCCGGTCGGCCTGCAGATCATGGCCCCGGCGCTGGCCGACGACCGGCTCTACCGGGTGGGTGCGGCCTACGAGGCGGCCCGCGGCCCGCTGTCGGCCGCGGTCTAGAGGGAGTCCGCCGCCGCCTCGCCGCTGAGGTAGGCGCCGTGCACGGTCCCCGCGTGGTCACGCGAACAGGCCTCGCCGGCGAAGACACGGCGTCCCTCGGGTTCGGCGAGCGCATCGCGATCGGCCGGCGAACTTCCCACGGCGATGAACGAGTAGCTGCCGAGCGAGTAGGGATCCACCGACCACGAGGAGCGCAGCAGACCGGTCGGTGCGGAAACGTCGGGGAACGCGGGTTTCAGCGCGCCCGTCGCACCCGCGACCACGTCGGCGTCGGTCATGGTCTCGACCGTGCGGGCGAACCTCCCGGCGTTGAACATCATCAGCGCCGGCACGCCGACCAGGCCGGTGAGGCCCAACGACTCCACCCACTGACCGCGCCGTGACGCGGCGGGGACCAGGTCCACGAGCTCGGTGCCGGAGGGCCAGAAAGCCGAGCCGAATCGCAGGCAGGTCTTGGACAGCGCGCCCATCCCGAGGCGGGCGATCGCGCCGGCCTTGGACTCCGAAAGCGGCGGCGTGAACCGGATCGACTCGGCCTTGAGCACACCGAGGGGAACCGTCACGACCACCGCTTCGGCGCCGAATTCGCCCCGCGAGGTGGCGACGAGGGCACGGTCTCCCGAGGTGTCGATGCTCGTGACGACGTGGCCGAGGCGGACATCGAGCCCCTTGGCCACCGCGCGCGCGATCTCGTCGTAGCCGCCGGGCAGTAGCGCGTCGCCACCGGCCTCCTCGTCGCCGGCGTCGAAGTGCTCGGCCGACAGGTCGGTCGCGTCGGCGGCGTACTCGTGTTCGATCGACCCGGTGATGGCCATCTCGACGGCGATCCGGGCCGGCGCGTCGAGGTTCGCGGCGCCGATGGCGCGGTCCAGGGCCGTGCGAAGGGGTTCGTCGGTGCCGGGTTCGCCGGTGCCGGGTTCGCCGGTGTCGGGGGAGCCGTCGCGGCCGATCTCGACCAGCCCGGCCACCTCAGACTCGAGATCCTCGAGTGTGCCGTCCGGAAGCCGCCGACCGTCCGGCCCGTACACCGCGGAGTCGTAGTCGGCGGCCCGGGTCTTGATGCCGTTGGCCTCGGCCAGCGCGGCGATCGGGTTGTTCTGCACCCCGTGAATCCAGGACGCGCCGAGATCCACCGGCACACCCCAGGACCGGTCGGTGTGGATGCGCCCGCCGATGCGGTCACGCGCCTCCAGGACGATGACCCGCCGCCCCTTCGACGCCAGCACCTCCGCGGCGCGCAGTCCGGCGATTCCGGCGCCGATGACGAGGACGTCGGCCTTGAGCCCGGTGCCCGGTGTGTCCGTGCCCGGTGTGCCTGTCGTGTCCCCCGTAATGTCGCAGCCGGCCAGGCCCGCGGGCAGTGCCAGGGCGGCCAGTCGGAGGACGTCGCGACGCGGGATCGGGGTCACCGCAGCAGGTTATCCGGCGGGCGCGCCCCGCGGTGCGCGTCGAGGCGGTTAGATGGGCCCATGCGCATCGGAGTTCTCACCGGCGGCGGCGACTGCCCCGGGCTCAACGCCGTGATCCGCGCGGTGGTGCGGACCTGCGACGCCCGCTACGGATCGACGGTGGTGGGCTTCCAGGACGGCTGGCGGGGCCTGCTGGAGAACCGTCGCGTCCAGCTCTACAACGACGACCGCAACGACCGCCTGCTGGCCAAGGGCGGAACCATGCTGGGGACCGCGCGCACCAACCCGGAACGGCTGCGCGCCGGTATCGACGAGATCAAACAGACGTTGGAGGACAACGGGATCGACGTGCTGATCCCGATCGGCGGCGAGGGCACACTGACCGCGGCGCACTGGCTGACCGAGGAGGGCGTGCCCGTCGTCGGGGTGCCCAAGACCATCGACAACGACATCAACTGCACCGACGTCACGTTCGGCCACGACACCGCGCTGCAGATCGCCACCGAGGCCATCGACCGGCTGCACAGCACCGCCGAGTCGCACCAGCGGGTCATGCTGGTGGAGGTGATGGGCCGCCACGCCGGGTGGATCGCGCTGAACTCCGGGCTGGCCTCGGGTGCCCACATGACGCTGATCCCCGAGCAGCCCTTCGATGTCGAAGAGGTGTGCCGGCTGGTCAAGCATCGCTTCCAGCGCGGCGCCTCGCATTTCATCTGCGTGGTCGCCGAGGGCGCCAAGCCGGCCGAGGGTTCGATGGAACTGCGCTCGGGCGGGGTGGACGAGTTCGGCCACGAGCGCTTCACCGGAGTGGCCCAGCAGTTGGCGCACGAGGTGGAGAAGCGCATCCGCAAGGAGGTCCGCGTGACCGTGCTGGGCCACATCCAGCGTGGCGGCACCCCGACCGCCTACGACCGGGTGCTGGCCACCCGCTTCGGGGTCAACGCCGCCGACGCCGCCCATGCCGGCGAGTACGGGGTGATGGTCTCGCTGCGCGGGGAGGACATCGCCCGGGTGCCGCTGGCCGACGCGGTGCGCGAGCTGAAGCTGGTCCCGCAGAGCCGCTACGACGACGCCGCGGCCTTCTTCGGCTGATTCCGTTCCCGGCTCCCCCCGCGAGCAGACACGAAATGCCCCGCGGGGCGGCGTGTCGCGAGACTTATGTGTCTGCTCGCGGGGAGGGGCGGCCCTTTAGGATCGGGGGCTATGACCACTGCGGCCAACGCTGACCTGCTCGACTATGCCGACGTCGTGGCGCGGTTCGACCCGGTGCTCGGCCTGGAGGTCCACGTCGAACTGTCGACGGCCACCAAGATGTTCTGCGGCTGCGCGACGGACTTCGGCGCCGAGCCGAACACCCAGGTGTGCCCGGTGTGCCTGGGTCTGCCCGGCGCGCTGCCGACGCTGAACGCGACCGCCGTCGAGTCGGCCATCCGCATCGGGCTGGCGCTGAACTGCCAGATCGCGCCGTGGAGCCGGTTCGCCCGGAAGAACTACTTCTACCCCGACCAGCCCAAGAACTACCAGATCTCCCAGTACGACGAGCCGATCGCCTTCAACGGCCACCTCGACGTGCCGTGCGAGGACGGCAGCATCTTCCGGGTCGACATCGAGCGCGCCCACATGGAGGAGGACACCGGCAAGCTCACCCACGTCGGCAGCGACACCGGCCGCATCCACGGCGCCACCACCTCGCTGCTGGACGTCAACCGCGCCGGGGTGCCGCTGATCGAGATCGTGACCAAACCCATCGAGGGGGCCGGCGAGCGCGCCCCGGAGGTGGCCCGCGCCTACGTCACCGCGCTGCGGGATCTGTTGCGCTCCCTCGATGTCTCCGACGTCCGGATGGACCAGGGTTCGCTGCGCTGCGACGCCAACGTCTCACTGCGCCCCCTCGGCCAGAAGGAGTTCGGCACCCGCACCGAGACCAAGAACGTCAACTCGCTCAAGAGCGTCGAGGTGGCTATCCGCTACGAGATGCGCCGCCAGGCAGCGGTTCTGGAGGCCGGCGGCACCGTCCACCAGGAGACCCGGCACTTCCACGAGGACGGCCACACCTCACCGGGCCGGGACAAGGAGACCGCCGAGGACTACCGCTACTTCCCCGAGCCCGACCTGGAACCGGTGGCGCCGAGTGCCGAACTGGTGGAGCGGCTGCGCGGCACCATCGGCGAGTTGCCGTGGTTGTCCCGCAAGCGCATTCAGCAGGACTGGGGTGTCTCCGACGAGGTGATGCGCGACCTGGTCAACGCCGGGGCGGTGGAACTCGTCGCGGCCACCGTGGCGCACGGTGCGACCAGCGAACAGGCCCGCGCATGGTGGGGGAACTTCCTGGTGCAGAAGGCCAACGAGTCCGGGGCGGAGCTCGACGCGCTGGCCATCACGCCGGCTCAGGTGGCGACGGTCATCGCACTGGTCGAGGACGGCAAGCTGTCCAACAAGCTGGCCCGCCAGGTGGTCGAAGGAGTGCTGGCCGGGGAGGGCGAGCCCGAGCAGGTGATGGCCGGCCGCGGCCTGGCCCTGGTGCGCGACGACTCGCTGATCCAGTCCGCCGTCGACGAGGCGCTGGCCGCCAGTCCCGACATCGCCGAGAAGATCCGCGGCGGGAAGATCCAGGCCGCCGGCGCGGTCGTCGGCGCGGTGATGAAGGCCACCAGGGGCCAGGCCGACGCGGCGCGGGTGCGCGAACTGGTGTTGAAGGCCTGCGGCCAGACCGGCTGAGTCAGGCCGTCAGGGACGCGGAGCGCTCGCCGGTCGTCCAGCGCTCCCGCAGGCGCCGGCAATCGTGCACCGACAGTGATTCGGGCCCGTCGTAGCCTGCGAACACCGCCACCGCGCCGGTGAAGTCGTCGTAACGGGTGCGCTCGGTGGTGACCACCACGGTGGCCAGGCCGGCGCCCCGCGCGGCCCGCAACCCGAGAGCCGAATCCTCCACCGCCAGAGCATGTTCGGCGCGCACACCGAGTTCCCACAGCGCGTGGTGGTAGATCTCGGAGTGCGGCGTGGGGGTGTCGAGGTCGTCTCCGGTGATCACCAACTCGACGGCTCCGTCGCCGAGCAGTTCCCGCACCGACCGGTGTACGGCCGTGCCGCGGCGGGCGGTGGCCACCACGACCCGGATGCCGGCGCAGTGCAGGTCCCAGACCAGCTCGGCGAAAAGATCGTGGTCGGCCCGGGCGTCGTTCAGCACTCCGTCGAGGGAGAAGATGACCGCCTCCAGGCCGGGAACCCCGATCGGGGCGCGGCCGGCGCGGTCCCACCAGAACGATGCGCTCATCGGTGCCATGCGGCCAGTATCCGGCGGCGCGCGGCGGTGATCATCCCCCGACCGGGGGAGCCGGACGGGGGATGTACCCGGCCCCGGGCAATTACGGTTGACGCATGCCGGTAAGGGTGGTGCTCGTCGACGACCACGAGATGGTCCTCGAGGGTCTCAAGGCGATGCTGGCCCCCTTCGCCGACCGCGTCGAGGTGGTGGGCGAGGCGGTCGGGGCCGAGAAGGCGATGGCGGTGATCGACGGACTCGACCCCGACATCGTGCTCTGCGACGTCCGGATGCAAGGGGTCAGCGGCCTGGACCTGTGCCGGGAGATGCGGGAACGC
Source organism: Mycobacterium sp. (assembly GCF_040398885.1). Taxonomy (GTDB): domain Bacteria; phylum Actinomycetota; class Actinomycetes; order Mycobacteriales; family Mycobacteriaceae; genus Mycobacterium. The sequence goes on from NZ_JBBATF010000091.1 coordinate 10,269, forward strand.
CACCCCGGGCGCAAAGTGATCCTGCTGTCGGTCTACGACGACGAGCAGTACCTGTTCCAGGCGATGCGGGTGGGCGCCTCGGGATATCTGCTCAAGGGCATCGGCAGCGACGAACTGGTGCGCCAGCTCGAGGGCGTGCAGGCCGGCGCCACCGCCATCGACGCCGGGTTGGCCGCGCGGGCGGCCGAGACCGCGGCGCGGCTGCAGAGCGACCAGTTCTGGCCCGGCGCCCGGCACGGGCTTACCCAGCGGGAGAGCGAGATCCTGTCGCTGGTCGTCACGGGTGCGTCCAACCGCGGCATCGCCGCCAAACTGGTCATCGGCGAGGAGACCGTCAAGACCCACCTCAGTTCGATCTACCGCAAGCTGGGCGTCGGCGACCGCACCAGTGCGGCCGCAAAGGCGTTGCGGGAAGGCATCTTCCGGTGACGGGGTCCGGCGTCAGCCCGGACGCGGTGCACGGCCTGGTCGGCGCCGACCGCGAGGTCGCCCTGCTGCTGGACATCATCGCGGCAACCTCCAGCGGGCCCGGGGTGGAGCCGATGGCCGCGGCGGTGGCCCGGATGATCACCGCCGCCACCGCCTCGGATGTCTGTTTCGTGCACGTGCTCGACGACACCGACAGCTCGCTGACGCTGGCCGGCGCCACCCCGCCCTTCGACGAACAGGTGGGCCGTATCCGGCTGCCGCTGGGATCGGGTGTCTCGGGGTGGGTGGCCAGCCACCGGGAGCCGGTGGTGATCGTGGCCGACAAGGAGGCCGACCCGCGGTACGTGCCGATCGCGGCACTGCGCGGCAACGACTTCACCTCGATGGCGTCGGTGCCGATGGAGGCCGAACCCGGCGGTCTGGTCGGGGTGCTCAACGTCCACACCATCTCCCGGCGGGACTTCACCCCCCGCGACATCCGGCTGCTGCTGGTGATCGGCCGGCTGATCGCCGGAGCGCTGCACCAGGCACGGTTGCACCGCCAGCTGATGGCGCGGGAGCGCGCGCACGAGAACTTCGCCGAACAGGTGATCGCCGCCCAGGAGAGCGAGCGCCGCCGGCTCGCCGGGGACATCCACGACGGAATCTCCCAGCGGCTGGTGGGCTTGACCTACCGGCTGGACGCGGCGGCCCGCGCGGTGGACGACGGCGAGCAGGCATCGGCGGCCGAACAGTTGGAGAAGGCCCGCGACCTGGTGGACCTGACCCTCGGCGAGGCCCGCTCGGCGATCAGCGGGCTGCGCCCGCCGGTGCTCGACGACCTGGGCCTGGGCGGGGCGCTGGCCAGCCTGGCGGCATCCACCCCGGAGGTCGACCTGGAACTGCACCTCGACGACGCCCGGCTGCCCGAGCACATCGAGGTCGCGCTGTACCGGATCGCGCAGGAATGCGTGCAGAACGTGGTCAAGCACTCCCGCGCACTGGTGGCCGGGGTCGCCTTCACCGTCCGGGACGGCGTCGCCCGCCTGGAGATCAGCGACGACGGGGTCGGCTTCGACACGTCCCAGGCGGGCGTGCGGCTCGACGCCGATCCCGGTTTGCCGTCGAGCGGCTACGGGATGCTGTCGATGGCGGAGCGCGCCGAACTCGTCGGCGGCGCCCTGGAGATCAGCACACGGCCCGGAACGGGCACCACCGTCACCGTGACCGTTCCGACCGGCTCGGCCACGCGGTAGCGCCGCCCGGGCGAGCCCGGGCGAAAACGTAATCATTTCCGCCGCGATGCACCCTGTGAAACAGTTCACATCGCGACGATCCTGAGTTAGTGTCGAAGAAGCCGCCACGCCGGCCCCGCCGCGCGGCGCGACCCCCCGAGAGGAGCTCAGCGATGGCGTCAGTCCTGTGGTTTCAGGGAGGGGCGTGCAGTGGCAACACCATGTCGTTCCTCAACGCCGACGAACCCAACGTCGTCGATCTGATCGTCGACTTCGGCCTCGAGGTGATCTGGCATCCCTCGCTCGGCCTGGAGTTGGGCAACCAGGCGCAGAAGATCTTCCGCGACTGCGCCTCCGGGGCGCGCCCGATGGACGTCTTCGTCTTCGAGGGCTCGGTCATCGAGGCGCCCAACGGGACCGGCCGGATGGACATGTTCGCCGACCGCCCGATGAAGGACTGGGTGACCGAACTGGCCGCCCAGGCCGGCATCGTCGTCGCCATCGGAGACTGCGCCTGCTGGGGCGGCATCCCGGCGATGGCGCCCAATCCGTCGGCCTCCACCGGCCTGCAGTACCACAAGCGCAACAAGGGCGGCTTCCTCGGCCCGAACTTCAAGTCCAAGGCCGGCCTGCCGGTCATCAACATCCCCGGCTGCCCGGCGCACCCCGACTGGATCACCCAGATCCTCGTCGCGCTGGCCACCGGCCGGACCAGCGACATCGCCCTGGACGAGTTGCAGCGGCCCCAGACGTTCTTCAAGACCTTCACCCAGACCGGCTGCACCCGGGTGCAGTTCTACGAGTACAAGCAGTC
>NZ_JBBATF010000092.1:0-12679 GCF_040398885.1 Mycobacterium sp.
TTCATCATCGCCGACGCCGACACCGGTCACGGCGGAGATCCGCACGTGCGCAACCTGATTCGCCGTTTCGTGGAAGCCGGGGTCACCGGCTATCACATCGAGGACCAGCGGCCGGGAACCAAGAAGTGCGGCCACCAGGGCGGCAAGGTGCTGGTGCCGTCCGACGAGCAGATCAAGCGACTCAACACCGCGCGCTTCCAACTGGACATCATGGGCGTGCCCGGCATCATCGTGGCCCGCACCGACGCCGAGGCCGCCAACCTCATCGACGGCCGGGCCGACGAGCGCGACCAGCCGTTCCTGCTGGGCGTCACCAATCTCGCCGTGCCGCCGTACAAGTCGTGTTTTTTGGCCATGATGCGCCGGTTCCACACCGGGGGCGTGACCGAGATCAACGGACACCTGCTCTACGCGCTTCCGGAAGGCGAGTACGCCGTGGCGGATGACTGGCTGCAGAGCCGCGGCATCGCCAAGCTCGTCGACGAGGCAGCCGCGACGTGGACCGCGGGCAAGGACGGCACGCTCGACACACTGTTCGACCGGGTCGAGTCGGCATTCGTCGACGCCTGGCAGGCCGACGCGGGTCTGGACACCTACGGCAACGCGGTTGCCGAGATACTGCGGTTCAAGGACAGCGAGGGCGAGGCGCTGGCGATGAAACCGGCCGACTGGGCCGAGTTCGCCCGGACCGCCTCGCTGCACGCCGCCCGCCGGAAGGCCGCCGAACTCGGGGTGGACGCCCCGTGGGACTGCGAACTGGCCCGGACCCCCGAGGGTTACTACCAGGTGCGCGGCGGCATCCCGTATGCGATCGCGAAATCCCTTGCCGCGGCGCCGTTCGCCGACCTGCTGTGGATGGAGACCAAGACCGCCGACCTCGCCGACGCCCGGGAGTTCGCCGAGGCGGTGCACGCGGTGTATCCGGACAAGATGCTGGCCTACAACCTGTCCCCCTCGTTCAACTGGGACACCACCGGGATGAGCGACGAACAGATGCGGGCCTTCCCCGAGGAACTCGGCGAGATGGGCTTCGTCTTCAACTTCATGACCTACGGCGGCCACCAGATCGACGGGGTGGCGGCCGAGGAGTTCGCCACCGCGCTGCGTCAGGACGGCATGCTGGCCCTGGCCCGGTTGCAGCGCAAGATGCGTCTGCTCGAATCCCCCTACCGCACACCGCAGACCCTGGTCGGCGGCCCGCGCAGCGACGCCGCACTGGCGGCGTCGTCGGGGCGCACCGCGACCACCAAGTCGATGGGCAAGGGCTCGACCCAGGTGCAGCACCTGGTGCAGACCGAGGTCCCCAAGAAGCTGCTGGAGGACTGGCTGGCGTTGTGGAGCGAGCACTACAAGCTCGGCGAGCGGCTCCGGGTTCAGCTGCGGCCGCGGCGAGCCGGCTCGAATCTGCTGGAGCTGAGCATCTTCGGCGACACCGACGACGAGAAGCTGGCCGACGTGGTGTTCGACCCCATCACCGACCGGCAGGGCCGCAGCATCCTGACCGTGCGCGACCAGAACACCTACTCCGCCAAGATGCGCCAGAAGCGGCTGATGACGCTGGTCCACCTGTGGCTGGTGCACCGGTTCAAAGCCGACGCCGTCTACTACGTGACGCCCACCGAGGACAACAAGTACCAGACCGAGAAGATGCAGGCGCACGGGATCTTCAGCAACGTCAACAACGACGTCGGCGAGATCATCGTCGCCGACATCAACCATGCCCGTATCGCCGAACTGCTCGAGCCGGACCGCAAGGCGCTGCAGAAGCTGATCCGCAAGCAGGACTGAGCATCCTCGGCCACCCGGTCAGCAGCCGGCGAGGACGTCGGCCAGGGCCTTCTTCTCCTTGGCCGACAGCCACAGCCCGTACGCGGTTTTGACGTCGATCTGGCGTGCCACGAAATCACAGCGGAAAGCCGGGTTGGGCGGCAGCCAGGAAGCGGCGTCACGAAACGCCTTGTCGAAGTTGGCTTTCGGGCTCACCGCCAGGAGGTTTCGCGGGTCGTTGGCGAAGTCGAGCCGGCGCTGCGGATCCCAGGCCCGCGCCCCCTTGTACCAGGCGTCCGCCAGTGCCACCACGTGGTCGATCTCGACGCTGTTCGAAGTCTTCGGGCCGCGGACGAAACCGATGACGGTCCCGGTGTAGGGATCGACCAGGGTGCCGCTCTGCGCGAAACACGTGAATGGCCGCACGAGAAGGTCTTTGAGGTCGCGGCGCAGGATGTCATCGCGGGTGTTGCAGCCGTTGCGGCCGAACTCGACGTCGACGTCATCACTCCAGGGTTCGCCGAAGCTGGAGCGCCGGAAGTCCGAAGCCCGGTCCCATCCCCGGACCGGCAGACTCCCGAGTTGCCGGCGGGCGGCGTCGTAACGCGACGTCGGCGGGGCGGCGACCGGGGCCGTCGGCGGGCCTGAAGGCCCGGCCGCGGCCGGATCCGGGGCCCGCCAGGTCGGGGAGGGCCCCGACAGCGGTCCGGCGTCGCGGTCCTGCCACCACAGCACCCCCACCACCGCACCGAGGACCAGAAGCGCCAACAGCGCACCGAGTCCACCGGCGCGACCGAGGCGTCGTGCAGCCATTGGTTGTCCTCCAGCGCGCCGAATCCCCCGCCCCCCCGCCGCCACAGTACGAGGCGGCGTCGTGTCGGGTCCCGCCGACCTTGCCGAAACCGGCACCGCCGCACCGGCGCCGTTGCTACCTTGCGGAGCAGGCCGAAAGGAGCGGACAGGATGAGCGTCGAGGTCAAGCCCACGCCGTTACTCGGCGAGTGTTCCGCGGAGTTCTTCGGAACGATGATCCTGATCCTGTTCGGATGCGGGGTCGTCGCACAGGTCGTCACCGGGGGGACGCCGCTGACCACGGCGCCCGGAGCCACCGGTGACTACAACTCGATCGCCTGGGGCTGGGGCCTCGGGGTGGCCATGGCGGTCTACGTCGCGGGGCGGCTCAGCGGGGCGCATCTCAATCCCGCGGTGACCGTGGCACTGGCGACCTTCAAGGGTTTCCCGGCCCGCAAGATCGCGCCCTACGTCGCCGCCCAGGTGGCCGGCGCCTTCGTCGGGGCGTTGCTGGTCCGACTCAACTACAGCGACCTCATCCGCAACGTCGACCCGGACCACACCAAGGCCACCCAGGGGATCTTCTCCACGTCCCCGGACGCCAACGTCTCGATGCTCACCGCGTTCACCGACCAGATGATCGGGACCGCGATCCTGGTGGCCGTCATCTTCGCGCTGACCAGCGCGGTCAACAACCCGCCGCTGGCCAACACCGGCCCGCTGATCATCGGTCTGCTCGTGGTCGCCATCGGCCTGGGTTGGGGCGCCAACGCCGGGTACGCCATCAACCCGGCGCGTGACTTCGGCCCCCGGCTGGCGTCGTGGATCACCGGGTACCACGACGCCTGGTTCTCCGCCAACGGTCCGCAGTTGTACTTCTGGGTGCCGATCGTCGCCCCGATCATCGGCGGCCTGATCGGCGGCGGGCTTTTCGTGTTCTGCATCGAGCGGTTCCTGCCGGCGGCCGTCGGTAACCCGGCGGAGATCGGCGTCGTCGAACCCACGCCGCTGCGATAGGGGAACCCGTCCGGCCGCAGTCCGATGCGGCACAAACCCGTCCGGCCGCAGTCCGATGCGGCACAATGCGGACCATGAGCGATGTGACGATCACCTCCCTGACCGACGGCCCCCTCGAAGTGGCCGGAGACGTCAAGATCCTCGCCTCGGACGGCTCACTGGTGAAGGAGACCGCCAAGTGCTACCTGTGCCGATGCGGCCACTCGGCGAAGAAGCCGTTCTGCGACGGGGCACACAAGCGTGAGGGTTTCACCGCTCCCTGACGGCGCACGGCGGCTACGCTCGGGGGCATGAGCACAGCTATGACACGCAGGATCGTCCTCGGCGGCGGTGCCGCCCTGGTGGTAATCGGCGCCCTGACCGGATGCAGCCCGACGACCGAGAAGGAAGCACCGACGACCCGTTCGGCCACCACCCCCCCGAGTTCGAGCAGCGCGCCGTCGGTGACGCCCACCGAGAAGGCCGTCGGCCCGGGCAACACCAACTCCTTCTCGCCGGGTGTCGATCCCAATCCCCCGGGTGCGATCTGCAAGTCCATCGTCAACGGCGTCTGCCAGCGCTGACCGCGGGCGTCGTGAGAGTCGGCCGATACGCGGTCGCCGTGGTGGCGGCGGCGCCCGTGCTGTGCGCCCTGCCGGCGCAGGCCGATCCGGCCCCGAACTGGAACGGCTGGTACCGGATCACCTTCCACACCGACCAGAAGAAGGGCACCAGTGTCGCGGCCGGCCAGTCCGAGGAGGCCTACACCGCGTGGTACCGGGTCAGCACGGACTGCTCGTCGGGAACCTGCGTGGCCTCGGTGGTCGACGGGCCGGCGCCGAAGGACAACGTCTCGACGTCGACGACGTTCACCTGGACCGGTTCGCAGTGGTCGCGGACCAACAACTGGCGGTGGGACTGCCTGCTCCCGGATCGCACCGTCACCTTCGACCCCGCCAGTTCGACGACCACCTACACGCCACAGGCCGACGGCTCGCTGACGGGGACCTTCGCCACCAACATCGGTTCGGGCGCCTGCCGGGGAACGGTCTACATCCCGCTCACCGCGGTTCCCGGCAACCCCTGATCAGATCGGCATCCGGTTGCCGTAGAACTCCTGGTCCTCGTTGCACCCGCCCTGGCCGGCGCCCAGATGGGCGAACGATTCCACGAATTCCACGGCCTGGATCCACTTCACCTGCTTGAAGCCCAGTTCGACCTCGTCGCGCAACCGCAGCGGACCAGCGAAAGATACTGCAGCGCAGTCGACAACGCGTTGGGGAACACGTCCGGCGAAGTGGGGATCAGCCTCTTCCACTCGCCGGTGCTGAACAACAGGACATAGAACAGCGCACCGTTGAGCAGCCACAGCAGGTCGAACGAGAAATGCCACCAGCGGGCCAGCCCCACCGAATGACGGAACCCGGGGATTCCCAGGTGCTTGGGCAATGCCACGGAGTCGTCCTTGGCGGTCCACACCGTTGCCGCGTCGGCACTGTCACGGCGGTCGGCCGGCACCGGGCCGCGCAGCCGCAACCACTCCGAGTCGGGTCTGCTGCCCGAGTTGAGGTAGAGCCTCGGATGGTCGGCCAGAATCTGCAGGCCGGACCGGATGATGAACATCATGAACAGCAGGTTCAGGAAGTGCTGCCAGCGCAGCCACCACGGGAATCCGGTGGTGACCGGTTGCACGTACCGGGTCGAGGTTCCCGGATACCTGGTCACGAAGTCCTGAAACCAGCCGTATCGGGCCATCTCCCGGGCCACCGCGATCGACAGCACCAGGGCCGCGATCCCCAGCGGAACCAGCCACAGACTGGAGAACCACCGCCTGCCGATGCGGACCGCCGGGAACTGGGCGCGGGTCTGCGCGATGCCGCCGGCCCAGTCCTCGACGACGATGGGGCCGTTGCGATGGCCCTGGCTGTAGTACGGCAGCAGGGCCTTCTGCAGCGGGTCGGGCACACCGGGCTCCACCGCCATCACCTCTGGTGGGTAATGCTAGGTCAGACACCTGTTTCGGGCCATCCCGACGGTTTCCGGTGCTACGTTGACGCGGTCATCCGGGAGCGGTTGCCGGATCGGTGTGTTGGGAGGCGGGTATGGGTCCGGCCGGCGCGGATGTGGACTGGGAGCGGCTGCACGAGTCCGCGGTCGCGGCGACCGCGAACTCCTACTCGCCCTATTCGAATTTCCCGGTCGGTGTCGCCGGATTCGCCGACGACGGCCGGGTGGTCTCGGGCGCCAATGTGGAGAACGCCTCCTACGGGCTGACGCTGTGCGCGGAGTGCTCCATGGTGTCGGCCCTGCACGCCACCGGCGGCGGGCGGCTGACATCGGTGTACTGCGTGGACGGCAACGGCGACCCGCTGATGCCGTGCGGGCGCTGCCGACAACTGCTCTACGAACACGGCGGACCGGATCTTCTGGTGATGACACCGCAGGGCGTCCAGTCCATGGCGCAGATACTTCCCCAGGCGTTCGGCCCATGGGATCTGGTGGAGAGGAAGTCCCCCCATGACCAGTGACACCGCGGCGCAGTACGCCGGTGCGGTTCAGGACGGCGTTCTTGACCGGGGCCGACCGGCTGTTGTCGGTCCTGCCGCAGGATTCGGTCGACGCGGTCAAGAAGGCCGTCGTCGGCGCCACATCAAATGCCATCACCGTCTCGATGCTGGTGCTGGCCGCGGTGGCACTGGCGGGCGCGATCTTCGCCCGGGTGGTCATCGGCCGGCGCCGCACCCCGGACCATGTCCACCCCACCCACGCCGCGGAGGTCTGAGCGCTACAGCGCGAGCGCCTCGGCGACGCCGGCCCGCAGCGCCCCCAGTTCGGAGTCCGCGGCGGCACGTGCGGCGGAGACCGCGCCGGGCACCGGCACGACGACCTGCAGGTAGCACTTGAGCTTGGGTTCGGTTCCGCTGGGACGGATGATCACCCGCGCGTCGGCGAGGGTGAACCGCAGGCCGTCGGTGGGCGGTAACCCGTCGACTCCCCTCTCCAGGTCGTCCACTGCCATCACGGGCCGCCCAGCCAGCGAGTCGGGCGGGTCGGCCCGAAGCCGCGCCATCGCGTCGGCGATGAGAGACGGATCCGAAACCCGCACCGACAGTTGGCTCGTCGCATACAGACCGTGCTTGCGAGCCAGATCGTCCAGCACGTCCAGGGGGCCGCGGCCCTCGGCCTTCAGCGCCGCCACCATCTCCAGCATCAGCAGCGAGGCGGTGATGCCGTCCTTGTCCTTGACCGCCGCCGGGTCGCAGCAGTACCCCAGCGCCTCCTCGTAGCCGAACCGCAGACCGGGCACCTTGGAGATCCACTTGAACCCGGTCAGCGTGGTGGCGTACCCGAGACCGGCGTCGGCGGCGATGCGCTCCAGCAGGGTTCCGGAGACGATCGACTCGGCGTACACCCCGGTCACCGGAGGCCCGTCCCGGCGGCCGCGTTCGGCGATCCACCAGCCCAGCAGTGCGCCCACCTCGTCGCCGGTGAGCATCCGGTAGTCCGCGCCGCAGCGAACGCCCGCCGCGCAGCGGTCGGCGTCGGGGTCGTTGGCGATGATGACATCCGCGCCCTGCGCCCGGGCGTCGGCCAGCGAAAGGTCCATCGCGCCCGGCTCTTCCGGGTTGGGGAAGTTCACCGTGGGGAACCGGCCGTCCGGGGCGAACTGCGCCGCGACGGCCGTCGGGTCGCTGAAGCCGGCTTCACCGACCGCGCGCATGAAGACCTCACCGCCCACCCCGTGCATGGCGGTGTAGACCGCCGAGACCGCGCGCGGGCCGTCGCCGAGCAGCGAAACAGCACGGGCCACATAGGAATCCAGCACGGTGCCATCGAGGGTGCGGTAATCGTCGGACTGCGCGATGGAGTCCAACGGACCGACCGCGGCGATACAGGCCGAGATCTCGGAGTCGGCCGGCGGGACGATCTGGCTGCCGTCGCCGAGATACACCTTGTAGCCGTTGTCATCCGGCGGATTGTGCGAGGCGGTGACCATGACGCCCGCGGCGCAACCGAGTTCGCGGATCGCGAATGCCAGCACCGGCGTCGGCAGCGCCTTCGGCAGCACCATGGCCGACATGCCCGCACCGGCCATGATCCGGGCGGTGTCACGGGCGAACACATCGGAGTTTCGCCTGGCGTCGTAGCCCACCACGACGGATCCCCCGCCGTTGGCGACCAGATAGGCCGCAAGTCCCGCGGCGGCGCGGGCCACCACCACCCGGTTCATCCGGTTGCTGCCGGGGCCGAGTCGCCCGCGCAGGCCGGCGGTGCCGAACTGCAGGGTCCCGTCGAAGGCGTCGGCGAGTTCCGCCGCCGCGTCCGCGTCTCCGGCCTCCGCCGCGGTGATCAGTGCGGAGAGTTCGGCGGCGGTGTCGGCGTCGGGATCCTCGGCCAGCCAGGCCCGCGCGGTGTCGAACAGTGCCGCCGCGGGGGCCATCAGTAACCGCCCGCCGCGGCCTCGCCCCCGGAGACGATCGCCACCGACGACGAGGCGCCGATCCGATCGGCGCCGGCCCCGATCATCGCCAGGGCGTCCGCGCGGCTGCGGACCGCCCCGGATGCCTTGACGCCCAACGCTTCTCCGACCATGGCGCGCATCAGGGCGATGTCGTGCGCGGTGGCACCCCCGCCGCCGAAACCGGTCGAAGTCTTCACATACGCCGCCCCGGTCCGGGCGGCGATCAGGCAGGCGAGGGCCTTCTGGTCGTCGTCGAGCATGCTGGTCTCCAGAATGACCTTCACCGGGGCGGGCCTGGCCGCGCCCACCACCCCGAGGATGTCGTCGTAGACCGCCGCGAGGTCTCCGGACAGCAGGCCACCGATGTCGAGCACCATGTCGACTTCGTCGGCGCCCTCGGCGACGGTGATCCGGGCCTCCTCCGCCTTGGCCAGCCGGGTCATCGCACCCAGCGGGAAGCCCACCACGGTGCAGACCATGACCCCGGATCCGGCCAGCCTCCCGGCCGCGGTGGGCACCCACCGGGTGTTGACGCACACCGACGCGAACCTGTGCTCGATCGCCTCCCCGCACAGCGTCCCGATCGAGCCGAGGGTGGCGTCGGCCTTGAGCAGGGTGTGGTCGATCCGACCGGCGAGGGTGTCGGAGGTACGCAGCGCCTCGACCACCTCGACGCCGTCGGGAACCGGGCCGAGCGCCGCGGTCACCGCCTCGTCGGCCCGGTGGAACAGAGCGGAGTGGTCGGCGACGTTCACAAGCGGTTCCTCCGTCAGGCTTCGGCCGTCGGTAAGCCGGCGTTGAGGTAGTTGAACAGCGCGGCGCCGGCGTCCTCGCTGAACCTGTGCAGTTCTTCGGGGGTCGCGGTGACCTGATCGCCCTCGAGCCGGTTCAGCAGCGTGCAGCAGATCATCGCGAACTTCGGGAAGCCCCAGTGGTTGAGATAGCCGGCGAGCATCGCGCCCTCCATCTCGATGTTGCGAACCCCGTTCTCCTCAAGCCAGTTCAGCCATGCCATCTTGGTCTCCGGCGTCTCGAAACACACGGCGCCGTCGAGCCGGAACTGCTCGACGAAGAACTCGTTGCCGGCCACCGTCTTGGCGGCGACCACGTCGAAGTCGGCGGCCTCGTTGGCAGCGATGATCGCCTCGTAGGTGGCGGCCGGGAAATGTCCGTCGAACCAGTACTCGCCCTCCCCGCCGCGCAGCAGCCGGTAGGGCTTGAGGTCGGCCATCAGGCCCTCCGAGGAGACCACCACGGTTCCGCCCGGCAGTCCGACCCCACCGCTGGTGCCGACCCGGCACCAGAACACCTCGGCCATCGCGTCCAGATCCCCGCGTTTGAGGAAGAACACCAGCCTCATCAGCTCCTGGAGCGCGATCGAGGCACTGGGCATGCCCATGCCGTGCGAGGCGAAGAGCACCCCGCCGGTGTAGCGCGTGACGAAGCGGTCCTCTTTGGGGAAGGCGACGATCGGCGAGCCGGAGTTCATCGCGCTCCAGCGCTCGGCGAACTCCTTGATCCGCCCGCCGGACCCGGCCAGGACGATCGCCCTGACATCGCGGAGCGAGTCCAGCAGTGGGTCCGAGGACGACACGCCGAAGTGGTAGTAGACGTCCTCGTGGCTGCCGTCGACCACGCCGTCGAGGAACGCGTGGTTGATGTTCCGGGTCTTCACTGCGGCCTCCGCGGCGTTCTGCCAACGCGACGAAATCTACGCGCTGCCCCCATGCCGTCGCGGCGGTTTGAAGTCGGGACCTTGTGCCCTTCGCGGGCAGCGACCCCGGGGTCAGGCTGGATCCATGATCCAGCAGGCGCCCCCGGTGCCGTTCTCGGTGTGGCGGAAGATCGCGATGGCCACCTGGCAGCCGCGCAGGGACCCGATCATCTGGGCGACGCTGGACATCGACGCCGCCCGGCTGCTGGATTACATCGACGCCGTCCGGGCCGGCACCGGCCGGCATGTCACGGCGATGGACCTGGTGGGCCGCGCCGCCGGCAAGGTCTTCCGGGCCCTTCCCGGACTCAACGGCAGGATCGTCTTCGGCAGCTTCGTGCCGTCGCCGACGATCGACGCCTTCTTCGTGGTCTCGTTGCGCACCGATCCCGTTTCCGGCGCCCAGGCCGCCGCCACCGACCTGTCGGGCACCGTCGTGCGGCGGGTCGACGAGAAGACCCCGTGGGCCATCGCCGCGGAGATCGCCGAACGCGCGGGACGCATCCGCCACGACAGCGATCCAGCCTTCAAGAAGGCCAAGGCAGTCGCCAGGGCGCTTCCGCCGATCGCGCTCGGCCCGGTGATGGACGCGATCGCCTTCGTCACCGAGAGTCTGCAACTGCCGTTGCCCGCCCTCGGAATGGAGGCCCGACCCTACGGTTCGGTGCTGATCAGCAACGTCGGCACTTACGGACTGGACTCGGCCGCGGCGCCCTGGCCCACGTTCTGCCATGTGCCGATCGGCATTCTGATGGGCGCCGTCACCGACAAGGTGGTGGCCCGCGACGGAAAACCCGTTGTGCGGCCGATGCTTCCGGTCACCATCGGGCTGGATCACCGTTTCGTCGACGGCTACCAGGCGGCGACGATGTCGCGGGTGTTCCGCGAGTATCTCGGCGACCCCGCCGCATTCGACCCGATCCCGGCGCGCCCCGCCGGCACCGGGCGCTGAACTTCACGCCCGGCAAACCGATCCGCCGAGCCGGTCAGGCATAATCGCAAACGACGATGTCCGTCGCGGATATCGCACTACCCCGGAGGAGCACGCGAATGTCAGCTGACCTGAGGAGGTGGCTGTCCATCGCCGCGGTCTGCGTGGTTCTGCCCGCGTCGGGCGGCCTGAGCGGTTGTTCGGGCAAGGACGCCGACACCGGGAAGACCGAAGCCGGCTCCCAGTCGCAGACCGCCGAGAAGCCCAAGACGCCGACCACCGGCACCGCGGGCCGCCTGCCGACGCTGGTCGACTACCTCAAGCAGAACAACATCTCCGAGACCGGGGTCCAGGGGAACGACCCCAACGCGCCGGTGGTCCAGTTCCCGTCCCTGCCGGGCTGGCAGCCGGTCGGGCAGGCGAAACCGGAGGGCGCCTACAGCGCCCTGATCGCCACCGATCCGGCCCTGGGGGCGCAGAAGCCGTCGATCATCGTGAACTACTCCAGGCTGGGCGGTGACGCCGACCCGGCCGAGTTGCTGAAGCTGGCCCCCAACGAGGTCCGCAACCTGCCCGAGTTCGACGGCAGCGACGTCGAGGTCGGCAAGCTCTCCGGCTACGACACGGCCTCGATCATCGGATCCTTCGTCCGCGACGGCGTCAAGCGGGTCGTCTACCAGGAGACGATCGCCATCCCGGGCAAGGACGGCCTCTACGTGATGCAATTGAACGGCGACGGCCTGATCGAGCATGCGACGGTGCTCGCACAGGTCTTCGACGCGCTCAATTCCCAGGGGACCATCAAGCAACCGGCGTAGGCGATAACCGGAGGCCGCGGCCCGAAATTTGGGATGCTGGGAGATGTGCCCCGGCTTCCCCGACGAATCGCATCGGAGTTGAACTCCAGACTCCGCAGCCCGGAGACCGCCGCTTTGGTGGCGGGCATCGAGAGCGGCCTGACCAGGCGCCGGCGCGAGAAGAAGATGAAGTCCGGGATGTTCCGCGGTGTGCAGGTGCTGGTCTACCGCGGATTCGTCGCCGACGACCTCGCCAAGGTCCGGGTCCGGGTGACCGAGGCCCCGGAGTTGCCCGGGGACAGCCGCATTCCGTACTGGGAGGTGGCGCAGGCCAACCTGAACCGGCACGCCGCCCTGCGGATCGTCGGGGCCGAGGTCGAGCTGCGGATCGGCGCGCACAGCGCAACCGCGGTCACCGACGAGCACGGTTACGCCAATTTCTCGCTGCCGGTGCCGAAGCTGCGGCCCGGGTGGCACGCGGCGCACGCGGTTTTGACCACCCCTCTCGAGGACGGCGAGACGGCGTCGGGCACCGGCCGGGTGGTCAAGCCCTCCCTCAAGGCCCCCTTCCTGGTGATTTCCGACATCGACGACACCATCCTGCTGACCGGTCTGACCGAGGGCGTCGCGATGGTTGCCCGCACCGTGCTGCGGGAGGCGAGCGAACGGGCCGCCATCCCCGGGATGTCGTCGTTCTACCGCGGCCTGGCCCGCGGCGTCCCGTCCCCCGCCGGCCATCCCAAGCCGGCGCCGACGTTCTTCTACGTCTCCACCGGAAGCTGGTCGTTCTACCCCGCCCTGCAGGAGTTCATCCAGCTGCGCGGGTTCCCGGTGGGCCCGCTGTTCCTGACCGACTGGGGTCCGACGCAACGCTACATCCGGCGCAGCGGTCCCGAACACAAGCGGACGTCGATCCGCCGGCTTCTGGCGGCCTACCCGACCATGCGCTTCGTGCTGATCGGGGACAGCGGCCAGCGCGACGGGCTGACCTACGAGGAGATGGCCCGGGAGTTCCCCGGACGGGCCGCTCTCATCCTCATCCGCCAGGTCGGCGACGACGACGAGGAACGCAATTCCGAACTTCGCTCGCGCGCAGCAGAACTGCGCGCCGAGGGCATCCCGTTGCACCTGGTGCCGGATGCCTCAGCGGCGGCCGAACTCGCCCACCGGTTCGGTCTGTGCGACGAGGAGACCCTGGTGGAGGTTCAGGCAGAGCCGGG
>NZ_JBBATF010000093.1:0-12546 GCF_040398885.1 Mycobacterium sp.
GGGGACCCCGCGCACCCGCCAGAGCCCGTTGACCCTTGCTGCCTTCCAGCCCTGGGGGAGTTCACAGGTTGGACGCCGCGCGGGGTCCAAGGCGAGTGTAATACCGGCCGGTCAACCCAGAACAGCCGGTCGATACCCCGGCGGCCGGTCGGCTACCATTGCCGACGGAGGATTCGCCTAGTGGCCTATGGCGCTCGCCTGGAACGCGGGTTGGGTTAACAGCCCTCAGGGGTTCAAATCCCCTATCCTCCGCACCTGGCCGGGGTGCGATCAGATTCCGATCGCACCCCGGACCCCAATCTCGGGAGGGGCATGAGTCGCAGCGCCGCAAGGGGTCTGCACGCCGCCCTCGTGCTGGTCGGTCTCGTGCTCTATCTGATGTTCGTCCTGCCCCGATGGTGGGTGCTTACCGGCGACATCCCCACCGGGCTGGCCACGGCGGGTCGTCTCGCGGCCGGAATCCCGATCGCCCTGGCCGCTCTGCCGGTGCTGACCATCCTGCGCGACACCCTGGCCGGCAAGGCCCGGGTCCCCGAACTTGCGCTTCGCCTGCGGGCGTGGTCGGCGGTGCTGCACCTGGTCGCCGGCGGGCTGATTCTGCTGGCGGCCATCGCCGAGATCTGGCTGCGACTGGGCGTGGGCGGTCCGTACCTGTTCGCCGTGTACGGGGCAGCCGCGGCCATCGCGATCCTCGCGGTGCTGGCGCTGTATCTGTCCTTCGTCGCCGAGAAGCCGCCCGCCCCGTCCAAGCCGGCTGAGCCGGCCAAGCCCGGGAAGGTCAAGGCCGGGAAGGTCAAGGCCGGGAAGAAGTCGCGCCGCGACAGGGGCGCCCAGACACCCGAGACCCAGGAACCCGAGACCCAGGAACCCGAGACCCAGAAACCCGAGACCGGGGCACCAACGGAGACCGACGCTCAGACCATGATCGCGACCGAGCCCGGCGCCCTCCACGACGGCGCCCTCCACGACGGCGCCCTCCACGACGGCGACCTGGCCGACGGCGACCTGGCCGACGCCACCGAACCGGCAGCGCCGGCTGAGCCGGCCGAGCCGTCCGAGCAACCCGGCGCGCTGCGCAACAAGCGGCCCGGCAGGAACCGGCTGCGGTCGGGCCGCTGACGCCTCAGACCGGAACGCCTGCGGTCGTCGTCGGCAGGGTCACCTCGACGTTGCTGATGTTCAGCCCGCCGATCGCGCCGTTCTGATAGAGCGTCGCCCCGCCGACGATCTGCAACGTCAGTTTCGCGCCGTCCTCGGGCGCGGTGTAGGCGATGTTGGCGATGGGCACGCTCACCGACCGGGACTTGGAGTCGAGCGTCACCGGTATGGGGGTGACGATGTTTCCGAGCACCCGGCCGGTGGCGTCGTCGACGATCTGGGCGTAGACGGCCTTGCTGGTGCCCCAGCCCGAGTAGTCGAAACTGACGACCGGCGCCCCGACCACCGCGGTGCCCTTGACCGGGACGGTGATCGGCACGTTGAGGGCGTTGACCGCCTCGGTGGCGAAGGTGTTGTTCAGCGGGAACTCGCAGGCCGCGGCGACCGTGCAATTGTCCTTCTCCGGCCCCGACCCAAGCCAGGCCCACGGCAGGATCCCCAGCGGTCCGCCGGTGCCGGTGGCCGTCACGGTTCCCGTCGCGAACCCGTCGGCGAACGGCATCAGGTCGGACTCGTAATGCGTGCCGGCCTGGTCCCACCACTGGAACGTGGAGATGAGAGCCTCGACGAGCGGTTCGGCCACCGGCTTGAGGTAGTCCTTCACATAGGCGTTCATCCAGAGCATGTTGTCGGTGAAGATCGAGGTGGCCTGCGCCACCGGATCGACGGGATCCAGGCAGACCCCGTGCCCGCCGCAGAACCAGATCATCCTGAGCAGAGCCGGGTCGGTGGCGATGGCTTCGGCGTTGTCGATGGCCTGCTGCAGCGGGAACAGCGCGTCCACGGTGCCCTGGACGAACATCGTGGGGATGGTCAGTTTGGCCAGCAGCGCGGTCGGTCCACTGCTGGCCAGCGCGGCCTGCGCGGACTCGCTGAGCCAGCCGAAGAGATTGCCGGTGAGGATGCCCATCGGAATCAGCTGGTTGACGGTGGCTCCCGCCTCCGCCAGAGCCAGGCCCAGGGTGTTGGCCCACGCGGTCTTGAACACGTTGTCCGGGTAAAGCGAGGAGTTCAGGGAGTTCCACGCGATCGCCGGCGCGATGGCCTTGATCCGCGGGTCGACGGTGGTCATCTGGATGCCGCCGCCGTAGGACCCGCCGAGCATGCCGATGGACGGCGAACCGCCCTCCTGCAGCAGTGGCGTGTTGGCCGAGGCCCAGTCGATCAGCGCCGAGACGTCGCGGCCCTCGTAGAAGGGGTTGTCCAGTTGCAGGACCCCGCCGGAGGCATACTCGCCACGCGGGTCCCAGGTGATGACGTGGAACCCGAGGGGGTAGGCGTCGAACGGCGCGGGCAGTCCCTGGCCGCGCATCAGCGCGAGACCGGGCGTGGAGCCCGCGGCCTGGAAAGCCCCGTACGGGTCGGTGTTGCCCGCGGCGCCCAAGCCGGGGCCGTTGAAGATCGCCGCCTGGTAGTTGGCCGGGAGGATCAGCGACTTGTCGCTGGCCGGGAAGAAGTTCGTGCTGATCGGCGTGCCGTCGAACGACGTCACCTTGTAGGTGAAGGCCACCGGCTTGCCGTCCGGCACCAGCGCCATATCGGCCGAGATTTCGGCCACCACCGATGCGCCGATGACGGGGGCCAGCAGGCCACCGAGGAACGGCGCGGCCTGCAGCAGGCCGATGACCGGTTCGGCGATCATCCCGACCAGCGGGATGCTGACCATGAACTTGTCGAACGGGGTGACCTCGCTGACCCGGACATTGAACGTCTGGGTGCCCGTCGGGGTGGGGTTCGGCTTCGGATCGGCGGGGTCGATCCAGGTGGCGTAGGGAAGCAGCGTGAAACTCTGCGGACCCGATCCCGGCAACGGCGCGGGGACGTTGCCGAGGGTGATCTTGCCGCCGTCACTGGAATCGACGAACTTGTAGGTCATCTCGTTGCCGCCCGAACTGGTGGCGTTGAGGTTGCCCTGCAGAATGCCGTCGAAATAGTAGACCGTCGGATCGACGGTGATCCCGTTCATGGTGAGGGCTGTCGTCACCGCGGAACCGGACGGCGACAGCGTCGTCGCGTAAGCCATATCGGTCTCGCGCTTGACGAAGGCGGCCAGGACCAAGTCCACCAGTGTCCTGTCATCCGGCAGCGACGGATCCGATCCGGCTCCGTCGGAGGGATCCGTCCCGTCGGTGTCCAACGCGGCAAGGTCACCGGCGGTGGCCTCTTCCTTCGGCGTGTTGCCCCCTGCGTCATCCGTTGCGCCGTAGGCGATCTCGCCGAGTGTGACGATTTCGTCGACCACCGGGTCGGTGATCGTCACGATCTCGGGCTCGGTCGTGGGCGCGTCGATCGTCACCGCGGGGGGGTCGCCGGCGCTCTCGCCCGGCGGGCTCACCCCGGGATCGGGGTCGGCGGCGACGCCGGCCTCGGGAACATCCGAACCGGCCGGCTCGAGTTCGGCAGGGTCAACGACGGCGGCCTTCGGCGGCGGCCCGGGCTGCGCTTCGGGCTCGAGCAGGGAGTCGCTGGCACTGGCCGGCGCCGGCGCGCCGCTGTCCCGCTGTGCCGACCTCGACGCCGCCGCGCCGGCGTGGTCGGCGGAGCCGCGGCGCGGCGTGGCGGTATTCGGTCGCGCCGACGAACGGCTGCTGTCCGCGGAGGCACCCGCGGATCCACCGCTGTCCGAACCCCGGTCCGCCCACGCGACACCCGGGCCGGCGAAAATGGCGGCGCCGACCCCGAGGGTCACCGCCAATCCGCCGACGCGACCAACGAACTGCGATGCACCCATTACGTCCTCCAGAGCGGCGAAATCCCTGAGCGAACTGTAACCCCGCTTATGACATTCCTAAAGGGCGTTTTCAGGAATGTCAGCGGAACCGGTCCGAAGATGATCAGTAGATGGAGAAGTCCGTCGATCCGATGCCGTACGGGGTGGCGGCGTAGTTGAGGTAGATCGGGTTCTTCTGATACGGCGCATTGCCGGTGTTGAACAGACCGGTGTCGATGAACGGGGTGGCCGCCGCTCCGCTCTGGGTGGTGTAGCTGTAGAGCAGCGTTGCGCCGTCGGCGGTGTACACGTCGACCTTGGTGCCCGCCGGGACCTCCGTGCCGACCGGCGGCGGCGAGGAGTACAGCGAACGGTTCAGGGTCCCGTAGACCCCGCCGGAGTCGATGATGGCGGCGGCGTCCTGCATGGGCCCGTCGTTGACGCTGACCTTGACGTAAGCGTCGGGAGCCCCCGGCAGCGAGACCCTTGTCGGGAACGGGTTCGGCCCCAGGATCATGTACCCGCCCAGCCCGAACGGGTAGGCGTTCTGGTAGATCAACACGCCGTCGCGGAGTTCGCCGGGCATCGCGGCGGTCGGGATCGGAGCCGGGCCGGGCCCGGCGGTGTTGGCGCCCACGCCGAGAATGCCGTCGGCGCCCCAGCCGAAGAACGACTTGAAGTTGGCCACGCTGTCCGGGTAGGTGTCGTTGTCGGTGACGATGTTGACCGGGGCGGTGCCGACGGCCCCGTCGCCGAGATCGACCTTGGTGTTGTAGGTCTCGTAGTGGTAGCACACGCCGCCGCTGAAACAGCTGTCGCCGCTGCCGACGGCCGGACCGAGGTAGGCGGAGCCGACCTTGTCGCGGGTGGTCACCAGTCCCGAAGCGCCGGTATCGAGAAGCAGATTGGCCCTGCGGCCGTCATTGATCTTGACGTTGACCATCGGCTGGGTGCCCAGTTTCACCGTGATCGGCACCTTCGCGTAGACCTTGCCGTTCTGCCGGGCTTCCTCCACGAGCGCCTTCGCCTCGTTGACGTCGGCGCCGAACCAGCCCAGCGGGGTGATGAGCACGGAGGCGGTGGCCAGCGAGGCGTTCGCCCGGGCCGGCCATCGCATCGCGTTTTGCAGGTTGGCCTGCGCGACGCTGTGGAACAGCGGGTTGCCCACCGTGTTGGCGACGAATTCCCTGGCGCTGCCGATGTTGGCGGCCCAGATGCCCAGCATGAGTTGCGCGCTGGTCAGGGCCGCCTGCGGCCCGAAAGAACCGAAGCCGGCCAGGATGTTGCCCGCGCCCCAGGTCTCCTCGGTGATCAGGGACTTCGACTGCTCGATCTGCTTCAGCGCCAGGGTGACGCGTGCCCCCGGAACGATCGGGGTGCTGGGCAGCCAGGACTCCATGTTGGGGGCGGGGTCGGCGGCCGCGGGGCGCACCGCGGCGGCCGGCGCGGGATCAGCGGCCGGCGAATCCTGAACTGCGGGAACGGGATTCAGCAGCGTCGGATCGGGTAGCTGGGCGTCTGGTTGCCGAGCGGTTCCGGCGACCCGGCGAGTCGGCGCCGCCGGCGTGGTGGCCGCGGCGGGAGCCGGGTTGTCGGCCACCGGGTTGTCGGAGACAGCGGCTGCCGCCGAGTGGTCTTGCGCCGCCGCGGCCGATTCGACGCCGCCGGTGACATCGGCGAGAGGGACCCGGTTGCGGCGCGAGAGCGGTCCCGGGCCGGGATCATCGGCCGCCGAGGCAGCCCGGTCGACGTGGGGTGCCCTGCGCTTGGGGGCCTCGGCCCCGGTAGCGGCTTTGGTGGCGGCTTTGGTGGCGGCTCTGGTCGATGGTGCGTCGCTGGAGGCGCTGTTGGTCGACGACGGCGAGTCGGCACCGGCGTCGGCGAAGGCCACCGCCGTGCCCCCCACCATGGCCGCGCCCATGCCCAGCGTCAGCGCCCCGGCGCCGAGCCAGGTGTAGGGCTGGATACGGCGGTGGGCAACTCGTTTGCCAGCGGATCGAGACATGGACGTAACCACCTAAATTTCTGCCGCCGAAGACCTTAAGTTTTGCTGAGATGTCTACCACACTTCGGCGGGCGTGGAAACCGGGGACCCTGCCGCGGATCTCGCCCGGTCCAGCGCAAAGCCAGAGCGAAGTAAGGTTCCGGCACTGCCAGGACGTGGCAGCAGATCTAACGGGCCCTGCCGGGATAGCCCGGCGGACCGATTCCGTTCAGACGGATAGGTCCGCGGCCACGATCTCGTCGGCGGCCCGCCGGCCGGACCGGATGGCACCGTCCATGTAGCCGTTCCACACCGGCGAGGTTTCCGCCCCCGCCCAGTGAATGCGGCCCACGGGCTCAGACAGGGCCTTTCCGTACTGGGTCCACGCCCCGGCCGCGAGGCGACCGCCATAGCAGCCGCGGGTGAATTCCTCTTTGTTCCAGTCCTGTTCGAGGAAATCGAACGGTTCCCCCGCGCGGGGGCCGAAGTACTTCACCAGTGCGCCGAGCACAATCTCGCGGCGCTCCTGCGGGCTCAGTGCACTCGCGGTGCGGGCGTGGGCGCCCTCCAGAAAACCGACCAGCACGCCGCATGATGAATCGGGCGGGCTGTTGTCGAAGCACACGTTGAACTCGTCATCCAAGCTCAGTACATAACCGCTCAGGCCGTCCTCGCGCCAAAACGGTGTGTCGTAGCCGACTTCGAACTTGATCACCGCACCGGCGGGCATCTGCTGGGTGAGCCCATCGCGCAGGGCCGGCATCGGGGGCGAATATCGGATCCGGCCGGCCAGTGTCGGGGGAATTGCGACCACCACCCGCTTGGCGCTGACGCTGCCGCCCTCGTATTCCACGGTCACACCGTCGTCGGCGTGGCGGATCGTCCGGACCACCGCCCCCAGGTGCACCCGGTCGCCGAGTGCGGCGGCCATCCGTTCGCTGATCTGGTGGGTGCCCCCGACCACCCGGGAATCCTGGGCGCCGCCCTTGGCGGAGACCAGGCAGGCCATGCTGGTGCCCGACTTGACATAGAACAAAAAGTGCAACAGCGACAGTTCCGGTGATTCCGCCGAGAACACCGCCGGCACGACCAGGCGGAAGAGCCGCCGAGCGAGGTGATCCTCGGTGTTGGCGACGAGCCAGGAGTCCAGTGTCTGGCTGTCCAGAACAGCGGCGTCCGCGGTCTCCCACGGCGCATCCAAGTTCACGGTGGTGGCCAGGAACTCCAACACTTCCAAGAGTCGGCCCACCTCCGTCGCCGACTCCAACGGCAAGCCGAAGGTCTCGTCGGAATGGCGGACGAGGTTGCCGTCGAACACGGTCAGGCTCTGCCCTTTCTCGTGTTGGGGGAATGTCTCCAGGCCCAGTTCATCAATCAACTCGAGCACCACATCCTGGGTCGGGCCGACCCATTGCCCGCCCAACTCCACCGGCACGCCGTTGCTCAGGAAACCCCCGAGGTTGCGGCCCGCCACCCGGTCGCGGGCCTCCAGGACGATCACTGACCTGCCCGCGGCCACCAGCGCACGGGCCGCGCTCAGCCCGGCAAGCCCGGCTCCCACCACCACGACGTCGACGTTGGTCATGTCCGCTCCTCGTTCATGTCAGTCGACTGACTGAGATGAACGGACTCTACGTCCGCGGTGGTGGGCGGGCAAGAGGTTCGCGAAACCTCGCCGTTCAGTTGTGCCGGCGGCGGATCATCTTGCCAAGCTGACCGGGGCTGTAGCGCACCTATCGAAAGGCACTTCGCAGATGCAAGCAATTGGCCCCTTGTCGTTGCGCATGGCAGTCAGTGCCCCTGCGCCGTGGTGCTTACCGCTGCGGACGTTTCTTGACCGCATCCATGCAGCCGTCCATGGCATCTCCGTGGTCGATGCCTTCGGATCCCGATAGGTCGAAGAACATTTTCAGAATGCCTTCGCACGCTTCCTTCTTGGAGTGGCTTGCCCAGCTTTGCGTCCAGCCCATGGTGCCCTTGTTGTAGCCCCAGTCGTAGGACTCCATGTCGCGCCCAAGTGCACCACTTCCGAAGAGTGAGAACAACATCAACGTCGCAACTCCGACCACGGCGACCTTCCCCAGATTCGGCAGTTTCACCCACCACGCCTTGATTCGATCGAATGCTCGCGCCTTTGGGGCAGCAGGAAGACCGGCAGGCGGCCGTGCGGAGGAAGCGCCGGTCCGATGTTCGACTCGTGCCACTGACGGCACAGTCGGAGTAGGCGCACCCCAAGGTGCCGAGGGTGGTACATCGTCGCCCATTTGCGGTGGCCGACTGGCCGCCCCGGCGTCAGGACCGGGGCCGGACGCCGGTGTTGCAACAGGCACGGAAGGACGGGGTGGCGTACTGCCATCCCCAGTCCCAACAGAGTCGGAATCGCTTGATCCTGAGGGCATGACGCTCGCCGAAAGGTCGGGGCCGGGATCGGCAGGGCGGGTCGCAGTCACTGGCTGCGGTGCCGCAGTTGCAGGTGATGGAGCAGCACCCACAGCGTCGGATTGGTTGAGCGGGCTGCCGCATTCCCCGCAGAAACGCTGTCCGTCGGGGTTGAGGTGCCCGTTGGGGCAAACCCCGACCAGGGAACGACCGCACTCCCCGCAGAACCTCTGGGTTGCCGCGTTGGAGTGGCCGTTGGGGCACTTGATCGTCGCTGCGCTCACTGGTGACTCGGTTTCTGTGTCATTGCCACAGGTATTCCTGTCGCGCGGCCTGGAAGTAGTGACCGGTGGTGGAGTCCTTGCAGGTGACCCCGGTGGCTTCGTCGAGTACGCAAGTGAGAGAACCGGCGGTCAGCGGGTGACCGTAGTCCTGGACCGGAAGGGCACTGCGGAAGTCGGTGCCGGAGTAGCAGTTCACCTCGACCGAGCGGCCCTGAATCAGCTTGAAATTGTTAGCCCAGCCCGGATCGCAATTCGGCCTGACTTGCGGCTGGTAGGAGTGCTCGCGAACCTCGCAGGTGGCTTCCGGCGGCGAGACGCTCCCGTTCAGGTCGCAGGCGATGTTGCCGGTCGGCGACTGGAACCTCCACTGCAAGTTGCTATCCGGCGTCACGGTTGAAATGCGCGTCGTCGGTGCCGTCGTCGGTGTCGCTGCGGGGGCCTGGACCGGGGCGGGTACTGGGGCCGCCACGCTCGGGCGGCGCGTTGAGGGGGCGGCCTTGTTAATCGTGCACCCGAACCGGTCCAGGGGCTGCATGCTCTGAGCCGCAATCCGCACCGCGTCCGAACGATCCCCGAAGCCACTGACGTCGGCAATGAACACGACGGCGCTGCCGTTGCGCGACACACACTGCGCGGAACCGAACCCCACGTCCTGGTGCGCGCCGTCTTCCTCCATCTGGGCGGGCGAGTCGTACTGCAAGACGGTGAACAACGGCGAGAACGCCAGCGGCCCTTCCGCAGGGTCTGAATGTCCGGTGCACATCGGCGGAGCGCCCTGGGGGGCGTTACTGCAGACCGCAGCGATCCAGTCCCCCGGACTGCCGGACGCTCTGGACGGGCCACCCCCTATGCGCCCGCTCACCATCAAGAGCAGGAGCGCGGGAACCACCAGCACCGCGACCTTGCCCCACTTCGGCAGCCCCGACCAGAAACCGCGAAGGCCGACACCTAATCCAGGCGTTGAAGCAACCACTGCACCACCAGGCGGGGACAGGGGCGGAGACCCGATAGGTCCAGCATGCGGAAGTGAACTGGAAGCGCCGACCGGAAGCGGAGTTCCGCACTCCCCGCAGTACTTCCGGGCCACCGGATTGGAGTGCCCATTAGGGCACGCGATCGTCGGTGTATTTACTTGCCTGCCCCCTCTCTGGCAACCGGAGACTACCGACCTGCCGCGCGCAAGCGGACTGAATCGCACCGAGAGTCGGTCTTCAGCTACCGTTTTCCCTCTTCAAGTCCCGATCCCGGCTCGGCTGAACCCTTTTCGGCTCGCCCGGCATCTTCGGATAGTTCGGCGGATACGGCAGATCGCCCAGCCCCCGTTCGGCGTCACCGTCGGCCATCGCCAACAACGGCTCCAGCGACTGGGCCGGCGAGTCCATCTCGGCCATCGGGTCGCCGCGTTGGGCCACCAATGCCGGCACCGTCGCCATGGTGTAGTCGTCGGGGCTCTCCGCGGCGGCGAGTTCGGACCAGGTCAACGGCGTGGACACCGTCGCGATCGGCGTCGGTCGCACCGAGTAGGCGGCGGCGAAGGTCCGGTCCCGGGCGTTCTGGTTGTAGTCGATGAACAGTTTCGCGCCTCGTTCCTCTTTCCACCACGCCGTGGTCACCAGGCCCCGGGCGCGGCGTTCGACCTCGCGGGCCAGGGCGATGCCGGCCCGGCGCACGGCGACGAAGTCCCAGCCGGTGGCGATGCGCAGGAACACGTGCACGCCCCGCCCGCCGGAGGTCTTCGGGTAGCCGACCAGACCGAGTTCGTCGAGAAGCGGCTTGAGCACGTCGACGGCGACGGCCTTGGCTTCGGCGAATCCGGTGCCGGGCTGCGGGTCGAGGTCGATGCGCAGTTCGTCGGGGTGCTCGCTGTCGGGGCAGCGAACCTGCCACGGGTGCAGGGTTATTGACCCCATCTGGGCGGCCCACACGATCGCCGACGGATGGGTCACCATCAGCGCGTCGGCGGTGCGGCCGGATGGGAAGGTGATCCGGCAGGTCTTGAGGTAGTCGGGATGCTTCGCGGGTATCCGCTTCTGGTAGATCATCTCCCCCTCGATCCCGTCGGGGAAGCGCTGCAGATGGGTGGGCCGGTCCCGCAGCGCGGTGAGCATCGGGCCGGATGCCACCGATCGGTAGTAGTCGATCAGCGCCCCCTTGGTCCCGGCGGCACCCAGCCTGGGAAAGAACACCTTGTCCCGGTTGGTGATTCGCACCGCGACGCCGTCGACGTCGATCTCCTCGGCCGCGGCGCTCACCGCGCCTCCAGCACATCGTCGAGGTCGTAGCGCAGTGGCGCGTCCAGTTGGTCGAAGGTGCAACCGGCTGGGTCCCGGTCGGGCCGCCACCGGACGAACCGGACGGTGTGCCGGAACCGTCGCCACCCGCCGGCGCCTTCCATCTGGTCGTAGGCCACCTCGGCGACCCGTTCCGGTCGGATCGGGATCCAGCGTTTGTCGGCCGCGGAGTTCCACCGACTCGGCTCGCCGTCCTTGACGGTGCCCTCGCGAAGCGGTTCGAGTTCCTCCAACAGCCGCAGCCGGTCCTTGGCGGTGAATGATGCTGCCCCACCGACCATCTGGAGTCCGCCGTCGTCGCGGTGGAGACCGAGCAGGATCGAACCGACGCCCTCACCGCTTTTGTGGATGCGGTAGCCGATGGCCACGCAGTCCGCGTCGCGGGCGTGCTTGACCTTGACCATGTCGCGCCGGCCGGGCAGGTAGCCTCCGTCGAGCCGTTTGGCGATCACCCCGTCCAGGCCGGCGCCCTCGAAGGTGGTGAGCCATTCCGCGGCCAACCGCGGATCCTCGGTGGTGCGGGTCACGTGGCACCACGGGCCCTCCCCCACCGAGTCCACCAGCGCTTCGCGTCGCACCCGGAACGGCTCGGCCATCAGCGACCGATCCCGGACTGCGAGCGCGTCGAAGCCGATGAGGTGCGCGGGGGTCTTTTCGGCGAGCATCCGCACCCGGCTCTCGGCGGGGTGGATCCGCTGGGACAGCGAGTCCCAGTCCAGCCGGGTTCGCCCGTCGATCCGGCGCGGCACCACCACCTCGCCGTCGAGCACACACCGGGGAGCCAGTTCGTCGCGCAGTGCGGCGATCAACTCCGGGAAGTAACGGCCGAGTTCCCTTCCGTTGCGGGACTGCAGCACCACCTCGTCACGGTCCCGGAACACCAGCGCCCGGAACCCGTCCCACTTGGGCTCGTAGCTCCACAGGCCGGGTTCGTCCGGCACGGCGGACAGCGCCCTGGCCAGCATGGGCTGCACCGGCGGCGCGACGGGCAGGTCCACGCCGTCCACGTTAGATTGCCCCGGTGAGGACCACGGGCGCGGGACGGTTCGCGCCCAGCCCGTCGGCCGACCTGCATATCGGCAACCTGCGCACCGCGGTGCTGGCCTGGCTGTTCGCCCGCTCGGCCGGTCGGCGCTTCCTGATCCGGGTCGAGGATCTCGACGACCGCACCCACGACGACGTGGCCTGGCGGCAGTTGGCCGACCTGGCCGCGATCGGGATCACCTGGGATGAGGCGCCGGAGTGGCAGTCGGCCCACCCGCAGCGCTACGACGCGGTGGTCGAGGACCTGATCCGGCGGGATCTGGTCTACGAATGCTTCTGCAGCCGGAGGGAGATCCTGGAGGCGCCGCGGGCCCCGCACGCCCCGGAAGGCGCCTACCCGGGCACCTGCCGGACGCCGTCGACCCGGGCCGAGCGCCGCCGGGACCGCCCGCCGGCGCTGCGGCTGCGGACTTCGGGGAGCGAGTACACCGTCACCGATCTGCTGCACGGGGACTACACCGCGGTGGTGGACGACTTCGTGCTGCGCCGCGGTGACGGGGTGCCGGCCTACAACCTCGCGGTGGTCGTCGACGACGCCCACGCCGGGGTGGATCAGGTGGTCCGCGGCGATGACCTGCTGGCCTCCGCGCCGCGGCAGGCCTACCTCGCCGAACTGCTGGGCTACCCCCGGCCGGTGTACGCCCACGTGCCGTTGGCGCTCAACGCCGAGGGCAAGCGGCTGGCCAAGCGCGACGG
>NZ_JBBATF010000094.1:0-12164 GCF_040398885.1 Mycobacterium sp.
TTGACATTCCACCACCGCACGTCACCGACGAACCCGTGCGCACCCGGTCCGGCTCCCCACCAGTTCCCGCCCGCCCAGTAACCCTCGTTGTGCCGGCACCGACCGCCGGGCCGGCTCCAGTTGGACACCTCGTACCAATCCATCCCCGCGGCGGTGAGTTCCCGGTCGATCAGTCGGTAGCGCGCGGCCAGCACGTCGTCGTCGGGGGCGGCGATCTCCCCGCGACGCACCCGCCGGGCCAGCGCCGTGCCGTCCTCGACCACGAGCGCGTAGGCCGAGATGTGGTCGACGCCGGCGTCCAGTGCGGCCCGCACCGAGGCCAGCAGGTCGGCGTCGGACTCCCCCGGGGTGCCGTAGATCAGGTCGAGGTTGACGTGGTCGAACCCGGCGGCCCGCGCTTCCCGGGCCGCGGCGGTGGCGCGGCCGGGTGAGTGGGTGCGGTCCAGGACGGCCAGCACCCGGGCCGAGGCCGACTGCATGCCCAGCGACACCCGGGTGTAGCCGGCCGCGCGGATGGCCGCGAAGAACTCCGGGTCGGTGGATTCCGGGTTGGCCTCGGTGCTCACCTCGGCGCCGGGTGACAGCGGGAACTCGGCGCGGACGGCGTCGAGCACGCCGGCCAGTCGCCCGGGGCCCAGGAGTGAGGGGGTCCCCCCGCCGACGAAGACTGTGTCGACGGACACCGGCCCGATCGTGGCGACGGCGAGGGCGAGCTCGGCCCGCAGGGCCTCCAGCCAGCCGTCCGGGCTGGTCCCGCCCAGTTCGGCGGCGGTGTAGGTGTTGAAGTCGCAGTACCCGCAGCGGGTGGCGCAGAACGGCACGTGCACGTAGACGCCGAAAGCGGATCCCGGGCTCACCGCCAGAGCAGGCAGCATGGCCCCCAGTGTCGCAGAGGGCCCGGTGTCACAGAGGGCCCGGTGTCACAGAGGGCCCGGTGTCACAGAGGGCCCGGTGTCGCGGAGGGCCCGGTGTCACAGAGGACCCCCGCCCGGTTAGGCCATCCTGCGCCGGCCGTGGCAGAATGACCCGCGTGTTCGCCGCGCCGTCCCCGATGCGCACCGTTGCGCTCGTCGCTCGGCGGCATGTCGACTTCAAGCGGGTCTGCAGCTGTTGTTGTCCGGCTTAGTGCCGTAGAGCCGTCCCACCCCTGAACCAGCCGGCCTTCGGATCTGCGCCCCCGGTCCAGGTGGACGCCGTCGTTCGATTTGCCGGATCCTCACATTAGGAGCACCCGATGACTCAGGCCAAGCCCCGTAACGAGGGCCAGTGGGCCCTCGGCCAGGACGAGCCGCTCAACCCCAACGAGGTCTTCAAGAAGGAGGACCCCGCACTCAACGTGCGGACCCGGGTCGAGGAGATCTACTCCAAGCAGGGCTTCGACAGCATCGACAAGACCGATCTGCGCGGCCGGATGCGCTGGCTTGGCCTCTACACCCAGCGCAAGGAGGGCTTCGACGGCACGTTCACCGGCGAGGAGAACGTCGACCTGATCGAGGCCCCGTACTTCATGCTGCGGGTGCGCAGCGACGGCGGCCTGCTGACCGCCGCGTCGCTGCGAATGCTCGGTCGGATCTCCACGGAGTTCGCCCGCGACACCGCCGACATCTCCGACCGGCAGAACGTCCAGTACCACTGGATCCGGATCGAGGACATGCCCGAGATCTGGCGGCGGCTGGACAGCGTGGGCCTGCAGACCACCGAGGCGTGCGGCGACTGCCCGCGCGTCGTGCTGGGCTCCCCGCTGGCCGGTGAGTCGCTCGACGAGGTGATCGACGCCACTCCCGCGGTCGAGGAGATCGTGCGCCGCTTCGTCGGCAAGCCCGAGTACGCCAACCTGCCCCGCAAGTTCAAGACCGCCATCAGCGGACTGCAGGACGTGGTGCACGAGATCAACGACGTCGCCTTCGTCGGGGTGAACCACCCCGAGCACGGCCCCGGCCTGGACCTGTGGGTGGGCGGCGGCCTGTCGACAAACCCGATGCTGGCCCAGCGGCTGGGCGCCTGGGTGCCGTTGGACGAGGTGCCCGACGTCTGGGAGGCCGTGGTCAGCCTGTTCCGCGACTACGGCTACCGCAGGCTGCGGGCCAAGGCACGGCTGAAGTTCCTGGTCAAGGACTGGGGTGCTGCCAAGTTCCGCGAGGTGCTGGAGACCGAGTACCTGAAGCGGCCGCTGATCGACGGCCCCGCACCGGATCCGGTCGCCCATCCCATCGACCATGTCGGGGTGCAGAGGCTTCGCAACGGCCTCAACGCCGTCGGGGTGGCCGCGATCGCCGGCCGGGTGTCCGGGACGATCCTCACCGGGGTCGCCGACCTGGCCGAGAAGGTGGGTTCCGACCGGATCCGGTTCACCCCGCACCAGAAGCTGATCGTCCTGGACGTCCCCGACGACCGGGTCGACGAACTGGTCTCCGGTCTGGCGGCCCTGGGCCTGTCGGCGACCCCGTCGCACTGGCGGCGAAACCTGATGGCCTGCACCGGGATCGAGTACTGCAAGCTTTCCTTCGCCGAGACCCGGGTCCGGGCCCAGTCGCTGGTGCCGGATCTGGAGCGGCGACTGGCCGACCTCAACGCCGAACTCGACGTGCCGGTCACCGTCCACCTCAACGGGTGCCCGAACTCGTGCGCGCGGATCCAGGTGGCCGACATCGGCTTCAAGGGCCAGATGATCGACGACGGGGACGGCCCGGTCGAGGGTTTCCAGGTGCACCTGGGCGGGAGCCTCGGCCTGGACAGCAATTTCGGCCGGAAACTTCGCCAGCACAAGGTCACCAGCGACGAGTTGGGCGACTACATCGAACGGGTGGTGCGCAACTTCATCGCCCAGCGCGAACCCGGTGAGCGGTTCGCGCAGTGGGCGGTTCGGGCCGAAGAGGATGCTCTGCGGTGAGCGAGGACCGGCTGCGCGATCTGGCCGCCCGCGGCGCCGCCGAACTGGATGGCGCCGCCGCCGAGGAACTGCTGGCCTGGACCGACCGGCATTTCGGCTCCAGTTATGTGGTGGCCTCCAACATGCAGGACGCGGTGCTGGTGGACATGGCCGCCAAGGTCCGCCCGGGTGTGGACGTGCTGTTCCTCGACACCGGCTACCACTTCGCCGAGACCATCGGAACCCGCGACGCCGTCGAGGCCGTCTACGACGTCCGGGTGGTCAATGTGACGCCGGAACAGACTGTGGCAGAGCAGGATCGGCTGCTGGGCAAGGATCTGTTCGCCCGCGACCCGCACGAGTGCTGCCGGCTGCGCAAGGTGGTCCCCCTGGGCCGTGCGCTCAGTGGCTACGCGGCCTGGGTCACCGGGATCCGCCGGGCGGAATCCCCCACCCGGGCCAATGCGCCGCTGATCAGTTTCGACGAGGCGTTCAAGCTGGTGAAGGTCAACCCGCTGGCGGCGTGGACCGACGAGGACATGCAGGCCTACATCGAATCCCACGGCGTTCTGGTGAACACCCTCGTCGAGGAGGGCTATCCGTCGATCGGGTGCGCGCCGTGCACAACCAAGCCGGTCGAGGGTGCCGACCCGCGCAGCGGACGCTGGCAGGGCCTGAACAAGACCGAGTGCGGGTTGCACGTCTCATGAGCAT
Organism: Mycobacterium sp.; assembly: GCF_040398885.1. Classification (GTDB taxonomy): domain Bacteria; phylum Actinomycetota; class Actinomycetes; order Mycobacteriales; family Mycobacteriaceae; genus Mycobacterium. The sequence goes on from NZ_JBBATF010000094.1 coordinate 3,584, forward strand.
CCTGCGCCATCCGGCGATGGTCCTGACCGCCCACGGCAGCGCCGACCCGCGCTCGTCGGTCGTCACTCACGCGGTGGCCGGGCAGATCCGCCGGTTGCGGCCCTGGCTCGACGTCCGGGTGGCGTTCTGCGAACGCAGCGAACCGAACCTGCGGGATGTCATCTCCGGCCTCGACCGGCCGGGACTGGTCACACCGCTGCTGCTGGCCAGCGCCTACCACGCCCGCGTCGACATCCCCGCGATGATCGACGCGGCGAAAGTCCCGGTGCGACAGGCCGATACGCTCGGTGAGGACCCGCGCCTGGTGGAGGTCGCACACCAGAGACTGACCGAAATCGAGCCGGACGAGAGCCGCGACAGTGTTCCGTCCGGATCCGGCGTGCTGATCGTCGCGGTGGGCTCCTCGCACACCGCCGCCAACGCCCGCACCGCCACACTGGCCTCGGCGCTCTCCGCGCGCGGTGGGTGGGGCCGGGTCCGGGTGGCCTACGCCACCACCGAACCCTCGGTGGCCGACGGGATCGCAGCGCTTCGCCGCGACGGCGCCGACCGCATCGCGGTCGCGCCGTGGTTCATCGCGCCCGGCAAGATCACCGACCGTGTCGCGGCGGTCGCCGCGGACCTGGGCGCCGCGATGGCCGAACCCCTCGGCGCGCACCCTCTGCTGGCCGAGACGGTTCTGGACCGGTTCGATCGGGCGCTAGCGGAGCGACTGGCGGCCTAGCCGGCGGCCTGGCGGGCCGATCAGCCCGGGGCGCCGTCGGCACCGTCGGCACCGTCGGCACCGTCGGCACCGTCCTGGCCGTCGGCGCCGTCCTGGCCGCCGGCACCCCCCTTTCCGCCCTGGCCGCCCTGGCCGCCCTTGCCGCCGGCACCCCCGTTGCCGCCCCGGCCGCCCGCGCCGCCATTACCGCCATTACCGCCATTACCGCCATTGCCACCGTTACCGCCGGTCACGCCGCCCTCCTTGGTGGGTGGCGTGGTCGCCGTCCCGTCGGATGTCATTGTCGACGTCGCGTTCCCGGCACCCCGGTCCGGGGTGCCGGACGTGGTGACGCTGCAGCCCGCCGTCGCGACGGCCAGTACACCGACAACAGCGGCGAACCTGATGCGCATCGTGGTCATGGTCTTTGCTCCGACGCCTGCACGGTGCCGGCGATCGGCGGGATCCGGGTGGCCCGCACGTAGACGGTGTCGCCGTCTCGCAGCGCCAGGGCCTCGGCGTCGCCGCGGGTGATCTGGGCGATGAACGACTCGCCCGTGGTGGCGCTGGTCATCTCGACGCGGACCTCGAACCCGAGGTACACCACCCGGTCGATGGCCGCCCGGATCACGCCGGTGCTCTCCGCGGTTCCGTCGCCGGCCGCGATCGCCATCTCCGGCGTGCGCCCCACCCGGATGTCGTGCGGGCGCACCAGGATTCCGTTCAGCGTCGACACGGTGCCCAGGAAGGACATCACGAACGGGTTGGCCGGGCTGTCGTAGACCTCGGTGGGGGTGCCGACCTGTTCGAGGCGGCCCTTGTTGAGCACCGCGATGCGGTCGGCGACGTCGAGTGCCTCGGCCTGGTCGTGGGTGACCAGCACCGTGGTCACGTGTACCTCGTCGTGCAGACGGCGCAGCCAGGAACGCAGATCCTCGCGGACCTTGGCGTCCAGTGCCCCGAACGGCTCGTCGAGCAGCAGCACCTTCGGATCCACCGCCAGCGCCCGGGCCAGTGCCATCCGCTGACGCTGACCACCGGACAGCTGGCTCGGGTAGCGGGTCTGGAAACCGGCCATGCCGACCACCTCGAGCAGGTTGTCGACCTTCTGCTCGATCTCGGCTTTGCCGACCTTGCGGATCTTCAACCCGAAGGCGACGTTGTCGCGCACGGTCAGGTGCTTGAAGGCCGCGTAATGCTGGAACACGAAGCCGATACCGCGCCGCTGGGGCGGCACATTGGTCACGTCGCGGCCGTGGATCACCACGGTGCCGCTGTCGGGCTGGTCCAGACCCGCGATCGCCCGCAACAGGGTGGACTTGCCCGAACCGCTGGGGCCCAGCAGAGCGGTCAGCGATCCGTCGGGCACGACGAAGTCCACGTCGTCGAGGGCGTTGAAGTCGCCGTAGCGCTTGTTAGCGCCGCTGACGACGATGGCGTTGTCGGTCACGTCCGGCTCCTCCGGGCCTCGAGAACCACCTGTGCCACCACCACCAGCACCGCCACCATCATCAGCAGTGTGGAGATGGCGTAGGCGCCGTATTCGGCGCCCCGGTTGTAGCGGTCACTCACCAACAGGGTCAGGGTCTGCGATTTGCCGGGCAGGTTGGACGACACCATCAGGACCGCACCGTACTCCCCCAGGGTGCGGGCCACCGTCAGCACGATCCCGTAGGTGAGCCCCCAGCGGATCGACGGCAGGGTGATCCGCCAGAACGTCTGCCACCACGTCGATCCCAGCGTCGCGGCGGCCTCCTCCTGTTCGGTGCCCAGTTCGTGCAGGACCGGTTCGACCTCCCGGATGACGAACGGCACCGTGACGAAGATGCTCGCCAGGACGATGCCGGGCAGGCCGAAGATGATCTTGACGCCCAGGCTGTTCTCGACGAAGCCGAAGGCTCCGGCGGTGCCCCACAGCAGGATCAGCGCCACGCCGACGACGACGGGCGACACCGCGAACGGCAGGTCGATGACGGCCTGGAGTACTCCCTTGCCGCGAAACCGCTTGCGGGCCAGCAGAAGCGCGGTCGGCACGCCGAAAATCACGTTGAGCGGAACAACGATCGCGACGACGAGCAGCGAGAGGTTGAGCGCCGAGACGGCAGCGGGGGTGGTGATCGAGTCCACGAACGCACCGAACCCCGGGGTGAAGGTCCGAAGCAGGATCAGCCCGACCGGGACGACCACCAGGATCACCACGTAGGCCAGCGCGAGGTACCGGGCCAGGTAGCGCGCCAGCGGTGAGAGCGTCACGCGGAAAGCTCCTGACGCCGGGCCGCGCGCGATCCGATGATCCTGAGCACGAACAGCACCAGAAACGAAACCACCAGCAGCACAATAGAAATCGCGGCCGCACCGGTGCGGTCGTCGTTCTCGATGAGGGTCCGGATCCACTGCGAGGACACCTCGGTCTCGCCGGGGACCGCCCCGCCGATCAGCACCACCGACCCGAACTCGCCGATGGCGCGGGAGAACGCCAGGCCGGCTCCGGTCAGCAGCGCGGGAAGCAGCGCGGGCAGGATCACCCGGGTGAAGATCACCGGGTTGGTGGCCCCCAGCGAAGCCGCGGCCTCCTCGGTCTCCCGATCCAGTTCCAGCAGCACCGGTTGCACGGTCCGCACCACGAAGGGCAGCGTGACGAACAGCAGCGCCACCCCGATCCCCCACTTGGTGTGCTGCAGATGCAGTTTCACCGGGCTGCCGGGACCGTAGAGGGCGAGCATGACCAGGCTGGCCACGATGGTGGGCAGCGCGAACGGCAGGTCGATCACCGTGTCGACCAACCGCTTGCCGGCGAAGTCGTCGCGGGTGAGCACCCAGGCCACCAGCAGTCCGAGGACGGCGTTGACCAGGGTGACCCCGACCGCGACGGTCAGCGTCACCCGGAAGGACTCCAGCGCGGCGCCGGAGGTGACCGCCTCGATGAACGCCCGCCGGCCGCCCTTACCGGACTGCCAGACGATCGCCGCCAACGGCAGCAGGACGATGACGCTCAGCCACAGCGAGGCCGCCCCGGCCAATGCCGGGGTCGACCCTCGCCGCGGGCTGGACAGAGCCGCCCGGGTCTCGGCGGCAGCCGTCATCCGGTCGCCTTCTTGTAGATGGTCGTGATGGCCCCGTTCTCCTTGTCGAACAGGGCGGTGTCCACCGCGCTCCAGCCGCCCAGGTCGGTGATCGTCCAAAGCTTCTGCGGGGCCGGGAAGTCCTTGGCGAAATCGGCGGCCACCGCCGGGTCGACGGGCCGGAAGCCGGCCTGCGCCCAGATCTTCTGGCCGGCGGGGGTGAACAGGAAGTTCTTCAGGGCCGTGGCCTTGTCGAGGTGGGCGCCGGTGGAGACGACGGCCACCGGGTTCTCGATCTTGAAGTTCTGCGGCGGGTTGACGTGCTCGACGTCCTTTCCTTGCCGCTCGATGTTGATCGCCTCGTTCTCGTAGCTGATCAGCACGTCCCCGGTGCCCTGCAGGAACACGTCGGTGGCCTCCCGTCCGGACCCGGGCCGGGTCTTGATGTGGTCGGAGACCAGTTTGGACACCCAGTCCAGGCCGGCCTGCCGGTTCTTGCCGCCGTCGCTCTTGGCGGCGTAGGGGGCCAGCAGGTTCCACTTGGCCGAGCCGGAACTCAGCGGGCTGGGGGTGACCACCTCGATGCCGGGCGCCAGCAGGTCGTCCCAGTCCTTGATGTTCTTCGGGTTGCCCTTGCGGACCACCAGTGAGACCACCGAGCCGAACGGGATGCCCTTGGTGACGTCGGCGTTCCACTCCGGGGTGACCTTGCCGGCCTTGACCAGCCGGGTGACGTCGGGCTCGACGGAGAAGTTGACGATGTCGGCGGGCTTGCCGTCCACCACCGCGCGGGACTGGTCGCCGGAGGCGCCGTAGGACGTCGTGACCGCCACCCCCTGGCCCTCCGGGGTCGCGGCGAAGGCCGGGATGACCTTGCTCCAGCCCGGTTCGGGCACGGCGTAGGCCACCAGGGTCAGGGTGGTCTCGGCATCCGAGGCGTCGCCGCCGACCACGTCGCTGGCGCCACCGCCGCAACCGGCCAGCAGGGCGGCGGTGGCGGCGAGCGCGGCGGCGGTGCGCCGACGGCGCGGGGATTTGGCGAACATGAACAGGCCTTTCTCGTCAGGGGTTGGAGCACGCCCGCAGACGAGGGGTTGACATGCGACATGCCATGGTCACCACCAGCTCCGACGGGCAGGGAGGGTCAGCGACAACAGCAGACAGCGGTGGCGTCGAAAGCGGCAGCCCTCAGGGCACTGCCGATAACGGACACCGTACGCATGGCCGGAATCCTAACAGAGCCGGCACGCGGCGGCCGTGTCAGCGGTTGAGCAACCAGGCCAGGGCGACCAGGAGCAGCAACGCGACCAGCGCCAGGGTCACCCGGGACCGGGGCAACCCGTTCACCGGCCGCCTCCGGTTCCCCCGCGAAGCCGGCGCAGCACCCGGATACCGCCGCCGAGCACCGCGTCGACGGCCACCGCGATCCCGTAGGCCAGGGCCAGCACCACCGGCATCACGATGAGGGCCTGCGGCACGAAGCCCAGTCCGGACAGCCACAGTTCGAAGCCGTCCCACCAGCCGAGGAAACCGGACACATCGGTCACCCTATCTCGCCGGTTCGGGGGACGACGGACGCCGCGGCCGACCATGATGACGGCATGGTGCTTCAGGCTCAACCAGCAGGTGGAGACGTCGACGGGCACTCCCAGCGCGACGGTCATCCCGGTTCGATGCGCAGCCAGTTCCCGCCGATCGCCGACTACGCGTTCCTGTCCGACTGCGAGAACACCTGTCTGATCTCCGGGGCGGGCTCGGTGGAGTGGATGTGCGTGCCGCGACCGGACTCGCCCAGCGTGTTCGGCTCGATCCTGGACCGGGGCGCCGGTCACTTCCGGCTGGCGCCCTACGGCGTCTCGGTGCCGGCGGCCCGCCGCTACCTGCCGGGCAGCCTGATCATGGAGACCACCTGGCAGACCCCGACCGGATGGGTCATCGTCCGCGACGCGCTGGTGATGGGGCCCTGGCACGACGTCGACGCCCGGTCGCGAACCCACCGCCGCACTCCGATGGACTGGGACGCCGAGCACATCCTGCTGCGCACCGTCCGGTGTGTGAGCGGCACCGTCGAACTGCTGATGAACTGCGAGCCGGCCTTCGACTACGGCCGGATCACCGCGGAATGGGAATACTCGGCCAGCGCCTACGGCGAGGCCGTCGCGCGGGCCCGCACCGACCCTGACGCCCATCCCACGATACGGCTGACGACCAACCTGCGGATCGGCCTGGAAGGCCGCGAAGCCCGGGCCCGCACCCGCCTCAAAGAGGGCGACGACGTCTTCGTCGCACTGTCATGGTCGAAGCACCCGTCGCCGAACGACTACGGGCAAGCCGCCGAAAAGATGTGGCAGACCGCCGAGGCGTGGCGGCAGTGGATCAACGTCGGACACTTCCCCGACCACCCGTGGCGGGCGTATCTGCAGCGCAGCGCCCTGACGCTGAAGGGCCTGGCCTACTCCCCCACCGGCGCACTGCTGGCCGCCAGCACCACGTCGCTGCCGGAAACCCCACGCGGGGAACGCAACTGGGACTACCGATACGCGTGGGTGCGGGATTCGACGTTCGCGCTGTGGGGCCTCTACACCCTGGGCCTGGACCGGGAGGCCGACGACTTCTTCTCGTTCATCGCCGACGTCTCCGGTGCGAATAACGGTGCGCGTCACCGTCTTCAGGTGATGTACGGCGTCGGCGGCGAGCGTGAGCTGGTCGAGGAGGAACTGACCCACCTGTCCGGCTACGACGGGGCCCGGCCGGTGCGGATCGGCAACGGCGCCTTCGACCAGCGCCAGCACGACATCTGGGGCACCATGCTGGATTCGGTTTACCTGCACTGCAAGTCGAGGGAGAACATCTCCGACGCGCTGTGGCCGGTGCTCAAGGAACAGGTCGATGAGGCCATCGCGCACTGGCGCGAACCCGACCGCGGGATCTGGGAGGTGCGCGGGGAACCGCAGCACTTCACCTCATCGAAGGTAATGTGCTGGGTGGCCCTGGACCGCGGCGCCAAGCTGGCGGACCTGCAGGGCGCCCACAGCTACGCCCGGCAGTGGCGGGTGATCGCCGAGGAGATCAAGGCCGACATTCTGGCCAACGGCGTGGACGCCCGCGGCGTGCTGACCCAGCGCTACGGCAACGACGCCCTGGACGCCTCGCTGCTTCTGGTGCCGCTGGTGCGGTTCCTGCCCCCGGGTGATCCGCGGGTCCGGGCCACCGTGCTGGCAATCGCCGACGAACTCACCGAGGACGGCCTGGTGCTGCGGTACCGGACCGAGGAGACCGATGACGGCCTGTCCGGCGAGGAGGGCGCCTTCACCATCTGCTCGTTCTGGCTGGTCTCGGCACTGGTGGAGATCGGCGAGGTGAGCCGGGCCCGGCATCTGTGCGAGAAGCTGCTGTCCTTCGCCAGCCCGCTGCACCTCTACGCCGAGGAGATCGAGCCGTCCACCGGCCGGCACCTGGGGAACTTCCCGCAGGCGTTCACACACCTGGCGCTGATCAACGCGGTGGTGCACGTGATCCGCGCCGAGGAGCAGGCCGACGGCACCGGGATTTTCCAGCCCGCCAACGCGCCGGCCTAGTCTCACCGCGCGCGGTTGATGTTTCCGCGGATCTCCCGGACGAGTTCGGCGGCCCGTCCGCCGGCCACCCGCCGGGACGGGTCCCCGTCGGTCACCGCCACGTCGACGTCGATGAGGTAGTTGGACACCAGACCCACCGCGTGCTCGGTCGGGAACGCCGTGTCCCGGTCGGATTCGCCGTTGAGCACCGTCGTCGACAGAATCCCGTCGGACTCCCGCACATCGGTGACCGTCCAGTCCAGCGACGACCTGGCCGTGACATGCACGCTGACCCGGGTTCCGGCACAGGACCGCCACTGCGAGGCGAATACCTCGAACATCCGCCCCGCTTCGGCCTCGGAGCCGAACTCCACCACCCCGGTATGCGCGCTGGAGACGGTCAGCCCCTCGCCGTAGCGGCTGAAGTCCTGCAGCGCGACCTGGCGGACATCCCCCTGCTCGTAGACCACCCGCATCAAGGGTGTCGCGGCGCCGAGACACTCCAGCGGAGAGACATCCTCGCTGTCGCGAAAACCGTTGGGCAACAGCGCCTTCCCGCCGACCATCGGCGGACCGGCGGGGTCGAGCTGATTACCGACAGCCGCGGCGACCTGCTCGGCGCTGGGCAGCACCTCCGGCAGGTTCAGCGCCAGCCGGCCCACCGGGGCACCGTCGACTCTGGTCTCGCACCCGGCCACCAGGACAGCGCAAAGGGCGGCGACGGCCCCCCGCCCCACCACGATCGCCCGAACGGAGGAAATGGCCCCCTACTTCCGCGTCTTGTCGCCGGCCTTGTCGCCGCCCGCGTCGGTCGACAGCGCCGCTACGAAGGCCTCCTGGGGGACGTCGACCCGCCCGATGGTCTTCATCCGCTTCTTGCCTTCCTTCTGCTTCTCCAGCAGCTTGCGCTTGCGGGTGATGTCACCGCCGTAGCACTTGGCCAGCACGTCTTTGCGGATGGCCCGGATGTTCTCGCGGGCAATGATTTTCGAGCCGATCGCGGCCTGGACCGGGACCTCGAACTGCTGGCGGGGGATGAGTTCCTTGAGCTTGACGGTCATCTTGTTGCCGTAGGCCTGCGCGGAGTCCTTGTGCACGATGGCGCTGAACGCGTCTACGGCCTCGCCCTGCAGCAGGATGTCCACCTTCACCAGGTCGGCCGCCTGCTCGCCGGCCTCCTCGTAGTCCAGGCTGGCGTAGCCGCGGGTGCGCGACTTCAGCGAGTCGAAGAAGTCGAAGATGATCTCGCCCAACGGCAT